>JAYVRH010000674.1:0-11874 GCA_043776495.1 Cyclobacteriaceae bacterium | reverse complement strand
AAATCTTCCTTGCTTGCCGGTATCAACATGCTGATGATAAACCCGAGGAGGGGCAATAGGATGAAGAAGGGAAGAAAAAAGTCCATCGTGATCACAGGCTATGAAAGTGTGAACACAGGTAGGTTGTCCTCGTTCGCTTCAAGGATTGAGTTGAGGTCGGTGATATTTTGAATCTTCTGATCCACCACGGAATAAGGTGTGAAGCCGCCATCGGCAAACAATGACAGTTCTTTTGTTTCAGGATTGATGGCCACCAGTCTGACCCAGTCGTTGATAAACCATTCATACGTTGCTGATTCCTTTTGAATGGTTTTGAGCACCACGTCAGGAAAGTGCTCAACGATGATCAGCAGCCTGACCGGATCATGCACTTCAATCATCTGGCTTGGAAGGCCGGGCCGAAGGTCTCCGTCAATGCCATTGGCTACGCCAAACAGTCCCATGACATTGTGTGGAAGTTTGGTGCCTGCTCCGAGTTTTTGGTTGTCAACGCGGGAGAAGAAATATTCGAGGTTGATACCGCCGCACACAGGTGCAGCAGCTTTCAGGATATTATACAGGTACTTACCTTCTGGATCTACGCGGTAGTCAAAAGAATTCATAAAAGAACGGCGGTCCAGGAAAAGTCCTTTGGTGAGTGACCTTCGTCCCACAATGCAAAGCGCATTCGTAGCATGGTTCAGTTCGGGCCGTGGTTCGAAAAGCGAAACAGAGCGAATCCTAACATCCTCGTGTATCGAAAACGGGGTACGTCGGGTGTTGATTGAAACAAACCTTCTGGATCTTTCTTTGGCATTAAGGTCCAGCGCTTTGGCGAAGGAGACTTCATTTTTCTGGTGCCTTGACAGGTTGGCTTGCGTGAGGGAATGTTCATCGAAGAAGAGAATTTCATCGCGGGTGGTATCATGCAGACCCCCGACAAATTGGGTTTCTGATGGAATCGCGATGCCGCGCCCGGAAAGCATTTTCCGCACCTCGGGATGGTTGATCATATGACACATGACACGCGAGTTTACAGATCCCGCTCTTCCTGAACATGCACCGCAGTCATAAGCTGCGAAGTGTGGGTTGTTGATGCTGCTCGATCCATGCCCAATGATATATACGATGGGAGCGAAGTCGCGCACCAGGCCGATGCTTTTTAGAAGTCCCTCGGCGCGAAGGGCCATCTCTTCTGTGGTAAAACCAATCTGCAAATCATTTTCCCTGTCGTTGAGATTCTTGTTTTCGATGGTGAGTGCTGCATACTTGTCCATGTGCTTGAATGACGAAGCAGTGGCGGGGCCCATAGACGGTTTGAAAATATTGATGAACAACCGCACGGCCGACCAGAACCCAAGTGTCTGGCTGATGAGCCAGCCGCCAAGGAGTGTCTGGCTGCGCTTCGAAAAGTGTACATCCGTTTCGCGCTTGGTTTTGCTCCCGAATTCTTTGATCAGGTACTTTGGCGTCACAGGCCAGGGGCAGAGCTTGGTATAAAACTTCCCGTTCTCGGGCTGAAAAAAAAACTCCACGCTGAAAAAGCCAGGGGTACCGAATGTTTCACAGGATGGATCAATGCTTTCAATGTACCGACGGAAGGAGCACTCCCGGTCGTCGATACAAAACATAGCCTGGAAGCTCTTTTCCAATGAACTCTTTTCTATATTGTTCCTCTTTGTCAGGAGACCGCCGAGTACTTCATTGTAGTAACTCCATTCGTAAGCTTCCTGCCAGATGCACCGTATCTCATGCAACTCGTTTTCGGGAATGTCTGCGAACAAATCAACGGGTCTTTGTTTGATGCGCTCGTTGAGTGCCCCCCATTTTTTTCCAAAGTGGAGGTCTAAGGCATCGATCTCCATCAGCAATTCGAAGACCACCAAATCATGAAGCGTGATCTGCTTGCGGTCCAACAATGTTTGAGGAACATCTTCCACGGTAGACACCAGGCCTGACCAGCCCTGGTGCGCAAATTGTTGGTCGAAAAGATATTGCTTGTAGAGGGATTCATCACCAACAAGGATATCGAGCAAACTATGAATCGTAGGATTTTCTCTGATAAGTTTTCTCGCCCTGGGTGTTTTGAAGAAGCTGTTGAATGCGGTACGTTCCATCTCCGCGATCGAGGCGAGGAAGCCCATGTTATTTACAGGAAAGCTCCACAAGGAGATTCCCTGATCGAGATAACTGCAGAGCGTGCGGAACAGGAGCGGGTGGACCATCGAGTCCAGGTCAATCTGGTAAGATCTCTTCCAATTGGCACGCAGCGAACCTATCCGAGGCAGGGGAAGGGCGTCGTACTGCTTGTCGATGGCGCGTTCCTTCCACACGGTCAGGTTTTCTATTCCTTTTCTTTTGATAATGATCTGGTCCAGTACCTCTTCTCTGATGCGTTTCGATTTGTACAATGACCTGAATTCATTTAATGAAATGCTCACCCGGTACCCAAGGATTTCGGAGGCTTTTCCCAGGGCATCGAAAAACTTCAGGTTTTGAAAGGCGTGGAGAGTATTATGATGGATAAAGTCTTTGAGTGGGGCCTGCGCCGGCAAATAGTGCTTGAGATCATGGAGGGCTTCATGCTCATCAAATGAAGGAGTCGAACTCATTTCTTGGGTTGGGTATCTTGAAGAAAAATAGACTTAATTATGTTAGAGGATCAAATTTATCGCAAGTCACTTTCTCAGAAAACAATTCTTTGTGGCATGGGTGGATCTGATTGCTTGGCTGTGATGCTGGGCGGCCTTTTGAAGGCCAATAAACGCGCTTATGGCACAATCGATTACGGAACTTATATAATGTCCTTTTTGCCAAATCCTGATCATTTCAACGAATTGTTGGGGAGGCCTAAACGAAATCAGGAAAATTAAACTTCATGATATCCATTAGTATTTAACACGCTGTTGCGACGTTTTTCACTCGTAATATTCCTTGATGACAAATCCATTCATTTTTTGTTTTGGCGTCAGTTCGCCTAACAAATAGTATCTATGAAAAAAGCCTGTAAACACGACAATAACTTTATTTTTTAAAATGTCCTATGCTGAAGCTTCGGAGTAAGCACGCGCTACGTGGTCATGCCTTTGTTAAAACTCCGGCAGATAAATGTGAGAGGCGCACCTCATCGGTGAAAAATCCGGTGAGGCCGTCTACTCGAATAGCAGCATACTCTACTTTCTGTTCTCTGTCACATCCAACCGAAAAGTATCAATGTCTTATTTACTCGCCAGGCAAAAAGTCCCGCAAGTCCGATGAGAATTATATTTAGTGTCACGCTGAACGGAACATAAACTTGCATTCCAAGAATAATGGTTGTCAAGACGAGGAACAAACAAACTGTTGCAAGTCGTTTACGAAGAACACGAAACGGTTTTACCGATGCGAGAAAATTGTCAGGCACTTTTGTTTCGGCTGTAATGTCTTTAAAGAAACTATCAATTTTGGGTTGAAGTGAAAAGTGAACATAAGAAAGCAAACCCATGAGCGTAAAAAGCAAAACGGTTTTTGCAAGAAGAATATAATTTGTCCAGAGTGCTTGAATTCCCATCTGCCCGAACACAAGTAAAAGGATTCCCGAAATGAAAACAGAAAGTTGAAAAACATAACAGCGAACTGCTCCGTGTCGGATAATGTTTTCCATGTAGCTGTCTGTCCCGAAAATATATTTTGCTCCCATCAATGTCCGCTCGTTAACCACAATGAGATTGAAAAGCGGAATGGACATAAAAACAAAACTGATAATATGCCATAATTTTAAAACTTGATTGAGGTTGTCCATTGAATTGTTTTTAGTTGTTATATGAAATGTTTCTATTTTTTCTTACTTAGAAATAGAAAATTATAAATCAATGAAGGAATACAAATGTCCATGGCGCTTACCAAAGTTGCTATTGATACTAAAATTCCACCAGCTATATATCCCCAAATATTAAGTCCGATATGAAAGAGATAAATAGTTCCTGCAAGCCAAACTGTAGCAATAGCACATGCAAACCTTCCTTGATTTGCTCTTGGAGGCAATTTCGGTTTATTGAGTAAGTATGTTACCGCATAATTATAAATGTAATCGAAAGGATGAAATGGAGGAAGCGTTCCAATTAATGCTATTACCATAGCAACGGAGAGTATTTTCATATTCGTAAATACCAAGCCAAGAACCACAAGAGAACCGCACAAATAATATGCGAACCGAATTCCAAATTTAAAATCATTTAGTTCAGCGTCAGTAAACCCGATGTATCCTTGAGTTTCAAGTCTTTTTCTTTTTGATGGTGTAATAAGACAATCTTGATTTTTCATGTATAGTATTTATTAGTTAAAAGGGGGACTTTTTAAAACGTCTCTGTCCCACGTGACCAAACGTTGAACGAAGATAAAAACTTAAACCTTGCACAACACCCCGCTATTGAATATGCACTGTGTGTGCGCCCAGCATGGGCCGGTATCGAAACATACCAAATATTCCAGAGGGTATAAGTCCCTTTACAGGCGAGTTGGTGAAGCCTGTTAGTCCCGCTAAAAAGCCGGATCGTTGATAAGTCGTCCCGCTTTTCAGCGGGAGTGGTTTGCTGTGAAGTAAGCACTGAAGCCCGCCTGAATGACGGAGTCGGGCAGGGAAGCGAGACTATAAAGTCCGGTACTGACCCGATACAGGATCGGGGCAGGCTGAACAGAAACGGTATACAGAGGCTACAAGAAGTGGGTAAGCAAGCACATCTTTGAAGCTTCGGCGTAAGCATACGCTACGTGGTCATGCCTTCGTTAAAACTCCGGCAGATAAATATGAGAGGCGCACCTCATCGGTGAAAAATCCGGTGAGACCGTCTACTCGATTGAACCGAAACCCCTTCGGGGAAGCTGCGAAATTGATATATTGTAGATATGAATTTCATTGTTGGATGGAAAAATTGAATTATACTTTCCGACTTAATAGCTTTGGATTTCAATGTCTTATTCCCATTACACATTTTTTACTTTCTCCCTTAAGGGTGTGCCCAGGGCTTCGGTCAACATCAAATAGAACAAAACCCCGGACAGCGCGCAGTTCCTTCCGGGTTTTTTTTGACGGAGTTTCGTCTATTTGACTATTTGTTAGCGGCTGGTTTAGCGCTCTTCCGGTTAAGTGACATCAACTTGTTTTCTGGTTTTCAAAATTGTCACAATATTTTTTCCGGTAATAATCCCAATTATCGGTCCGCCGCTGAATACTACAAATATATTTAGAAACATCCCCATTGTTGTTCTCTCAAGATGCATGCTGCCAAAAAGTGAAAAATATGCCGAAATAATTAGGCTGCAAATCGTCCATCCAAGAAAATTATAAAGTATCCAACTCTTTGAGTTGTTAAAATATTTTCTGAGAATAAATCTATATTGAAGCCACCCTGAAAGATAACTACCTAATGCCGTAGCTAAAGTTATTATAATCATAAAGAATGCTCCTTCCAGTTGAATATTGAGGTGGCTGGATTTTAAAATGATAATTAATACGTCAAAAAGAAAATAGGAACTACCAAGCCCTGTGATTGTAAACCAAATCCATCTGATATCTATATGATTTTGTTTTTTTAAAAGAATCCATTGCAATGACCCTATTCCTATAGCTATTCCAAGTCCGATTCCAAAAAATTCCAACTTAATTGTATCAAGTGGCTCAACTATTAACATTGCCAAAATAAATCCAATTATCCAACCTATAGTTGAAAACAGTATCCATTTTAAAATGGTTATTGATCTTTTTACTAGATGATTCATAGTCTAATTTTTTTATTTTTTTGACTTCTACTTTTCTTTTGTGCAAACTTTCCGCTAACGGCCAAGTGTTTGCGATCGGGCGGGGATTAGAAACCTACGCCTTGTCCCACAGCACTAAGCCAACTTAAAATTACAAAGCTTTCAAATACTACGTTGCCCCGCCTGGCGCAAACACGATGTGTGCGCCCAGCATGAGCGCAGGTATCGAAGGATGCCGGTTATTCCAGAGGGTGCAAGTCCATTACGGGCAAGTTGGTGAAGCCTGTTAGTAAGTCGCAAGCTGGTTTGGGGTGACCCAAGTAGTGAAGGAAGCGAGACTATAAAGTCCGGTACTGACCCCGATATAGGATCGGGGCAGGCTGAACAGAAACGGTATACAGAGGCTACTTGAAGTGGATAAGTGAGCTCATCTTCACAACGTCCTTGACCAATGAACTTCAAGCAGTAGATACTGCAGGAATCGGACGAAGGAATAAGCTCTTACCTGGGGAGATCTCTGTGCCACGTGTGGCATAAGAGAAGTCAGCAGAGGTCATAGTAGTCCCGCCCTTTGGCGGGATGAAGGACCGAACGTTAAGTTGATTGAAATTCGATAAGGAGGTTTAAACGTAATATTTTACCAGCCTCTGGCTGGACTCCTGGCTTTCGCTCATAGCAGCTTTGACCGCATGATCGGATATGGACTCAAATACCTTGACTCCCCGGATCATACGCATCTTGGATATATCGGAAAGTCGACATCTAAGAATCCTGTTGATCACTTTTAAACCGCCACGATCGAAGAATATAGACAGGTCCCTGGTTTCGAATTCTATCCGGTATTCCGGTGTTGGTAAATTCATTTTTAGAGTACTAAATATCCCAAATTCGTTCAGCACAAGGGGTTAGTAAACTCAATATGTTTTTTTAATCAGTGTTTAGTTATAACTAAACTAATATGCATAGATTTGTGTTGGGGGATTTACCCGAGGTTAGAGGGACTATCAGTTTTAAGAAATTGATTATTGATGGTGTTTGTCCATATGATGAGTTCTGCGATCAAATAAGGCGGGAAGGAAACCTAGCCAAGCAATTGATTGGAATCATTAATAATATGAATCAGGTGGCTAACCTGAAGCGATTGCCCAGGGAGAAATTCAGAGACATTACGCCAAGAAATGATGCGATTAAAGAGTTTGAGCTTAAGAAGGGAGATTTGCGCATCTATCTCATCAAAGAAGAAGTTCACATCCTTATTCTTGGAGGCAAGAAAAGTAGTCAGCATAGAGATATAAAGCATTTCAGGTTTTTAAAGAAGAGATATATCGAATCAAAGAAATAGGAATCATCATGAGCAGAGAAGAAATACTACGATCGCCTGATTATTGGTTTGAAGAAGCTCAAAATGAGTTGTATCGTCAGGTTGTAGAGTACATGGAAAGGGAAGGCCTCAATCAGACTCAATTGGCCGACCGGTTGAATGTAAGCAAAGGTTATGTTTCACAATTGCTTCGTGGTGAATTCAACCATTCTTTAAGAAAGCTCATCGACCTTTCATTGTCAATTGGGTTGGTTCCAAGGATTGATTACAGAAGATTGCAAAATGAAATCGCCGAAGACCGGAAAGAAAAATCAGGCTCCAGGCATTCCTTGAAGGAACAGAATAAAAAGGTTGTAGTCAGAAGAAAATTGAGCCCGACAAAGTCTTAATTAGTAATAACCGCATTTAGTTTAGCCCACAGATCATTTTGAAAATTAAATGGCACCAGGAAATTATCGGGCACATCCCCCATGCGTATCACCACCAAACCCTTGCTGGGTACCATGTTGATAAGTTGACCATTCTTTCCCATCGCTGCAAACATGTCTTTTGGGGCGTTGACACAAATCCCGACGGGAAATACTACTTGTGACCCAGGCGCCATGGAGGAAGCTTTTCCATTCAGCCATGTCAAATAACCGTATGATAAGTTCAGGTTTTGAGAAGTTGTCTTCATCAAATTGAAATAGGTGAGGGGGATAATCGATGCATCGTTCCACGTACCCTCATTGAGCAACAGCAATCCAAAACGCGCCATCGATCTCGGTGTGCTGAAGAAAACATTATTAAGATCAATCTTCAGATAGCTGCCATCCATTCCAATTTTGTCCCGCAATTGTGTATTGAAAAAATTAGTCAATGTCTGGCTCGTGCCTGAGGCGACGACTCCGTCCAGCAAGGTATAGGGTGCATTGTGATACGCCCAGCGCATGCCAGGATCCGCTTTGTAGATCAGGCAAGCGGGGTCGGTGCAGTCTTTATTTCCAGTAGCTCCAGGATCTGAATAATCATTCAATCCTGTGGTCATGGTGAGTTGATGCCGTACGGTAATTTTGTTTTCTTGTAAAGGACTAAGTTTAGTCCAGCCAATTCCGAGATAATCTGAAGTCTTGGCGTCCAGATTTATTTTTCCCTGACCGTTGGCAATACCCACCAGCGATGAAGTGAGTGTTTTACCTGCTGATGCCCAATACCAGATGCTCGATTGTGTAAAGGCTACCGTGGAATTGAGTTGGGTATTAAAATATAGTTCTATCGCAATCTTTCCATCTTTTAGCACAATGAGCGATCGTGTATTGTTGTTTAACAGAAACGTTTTGAGATCGGTGATCGCTGCTTCGTTCCATCCAAGACTGGCAGGCGTGACGGTCTCCCACGTGCCAGTGACAGAAGGAAAATAGGGCTTCGTAGCTACAGGTGGCGCGGGATCTTTTTTGCTGCAAGCAAGTACAAGAAAAGTCAACGCCAGAATTCGTGCCGATTGTTTCATCCCAGACGCCTTTCCTTTTACATCCCTGTCAGGAAGAACGACTTATCAATCTTTCCATTCACATAAAACTGTATCGTCCCAACACCATCTCGTTTTTCAAAAGCAAAAATCTGTGCAGGCTTTGATGCAATGGACTGTTTCTCACCTCGCTTAATATTCACATACACATTCACTGTGCTTTCCGCAATCTCCACTTTGTCCAATGATATGGTAGTCATTTGTTGTGAAGGCAGACAAATTACCCCAATATTATAATTAATGATGAAGTCAGGGTTTGTAATGGCATTGGCTTCCGTCTTATCCAAAATAAAATTCTTATCGATATCTTCCTGGTTGGTCAATAATATGAAGTTGACGGTGTCGCTGAGGGCGACGGTGTTCTTCGCAGTATACCCCGGCATGAGACTGAAAGCGAGCGCTGCCGGAGCTGGTTTGTCGGCCTGCACTACACTATCCATTCTAAGGCTATCGGCGACTGCAGCACTTTCTGTTTTTTTGGGTGAACAAGAGACCAGGAGAGCAACAGCAATGATCAGAAAGAATATTTGTTTCATAATGTTTATGTTTTTGACTTTGTCTTTTTTCCAGTTCTAAGGACCGTGAGTGTTTCGCGAACGGCGATCTTGGGAAGTGAATCCTTGTTCAAAGCTAGATATTTTTTTACAAGTTCCCTGTGGTGCAACACGGCACTGCGCAATACCCACGAAATTGCTTTAGTAATGAGAATTTCTTTTTCGGATTTGAGCCTGTCTGTATTTTTCAGGGCCATGAGCGCCATCGGCTCACTCTTGAACCTCCTTAAGGGTGAACATAGCAGTACCAATGAAGCTCTCCGCTTGTGGATGTTTTTGCTTTTCGAAAATTGTTCCAGTAATCTTTTCCAACGCACCCAGTCGGTTGGGATTTCTGAAATGGCATAAGCCCCTGTGCAAACAGTGTCCACTTCAGCCCAGCCTTCCAGGTGGTCAAGCCATTCATCGAAGATGGCAGGATCAAATTTTCTTTGTGCTAAGGCGGAGTGATCCAGTAAAATTCCAGCCATGCTTTTTTCTGTGGATGATTTTCCATGGATGAGGCTGGTCAACAATATTTTGAAATCCCCGGCACTCAGTTCGCGGTGTTTCTTCATCCATTCTTTCGCAATCTTTCTTAACGAGGGTACGCTGATGGGGTATCTTGGATGGGTATTTCCCAGATAACTGTCCAGAAAAGTATGTTGAGTAGGCGTTCCGGAGTGTTTCAGGATCAACTGAAGAATTTCCGCGTGGTAGGGATCGAGTTTCAAGTTTGGAATTTCAAGTTTGACAATTTTAAGCTCTAAGTTTCTGCTTTCAAGTTCTAATTTCTACTTTCGGATTCTAATGTCAAGTTCTAAATTAACTTTCTATTTTCAACTCAACAATACCTATTTATGTCTATCGAAAAGCAAGTTCATATTCTCATTGGTTGTGCCGATGCCCGCGATCTCAGCCAGGTTCAACTAGATGCGGTTGGATCCGTAAGAAAGAAATATCAATCAGACGGAATCGAAATCGAGTATCACGTGATCAGGGCGGCGGGGTCATTTGTGACACCCGATGTGGTGATGGACATTAAGCGTACCGTAGAGCAGTCTCAGCGTAACCTTACCGGACCGCTGCCCATTTCATACTTTGTTCACATTCAAACCCACGCACATCTTACTGAAGATTCAAAGGATGATTATATAAGTCATGTGCACGATTTGCATGTCGTCGAGGGCTCACCATTAAACTGCGGTATGCTGGGGGCATCCACGGTGGGCATTGAGATTGAACAGATGATTGTAGAGGCAAAACCCGAACTGGAATTGGACGGAGAGATGGTGGTAATTGACAATGATACCAAGATCAAGCTGCTGCTGAAGGAGCACTATGCCTATGACGGGTACCTCGCCGGAGATTGGATTTTCAGCATTGATTTGCTGCGCACGCACCCACGTCATCAACGAACGTTGTTGGAAAAGGCCATTGACAATGATTCCGAACTCAAAGTCCTCGACATTCAAATCACTTGTGGCATCATGGATTATTCCATTCACTCGTTAATTCGTGTTGACGATGGTGACCCCGAAGCCCCATTTTGGGATGAGGTACAAAAGTATATCAGGGAGCATTCAACAAATGAGCGAACGAATAGACAGGCTCTTATTCAACAATCACAAAAGCAGAAACCGTTGGCTGGACTGTTGTGCATGACAGACCCTCGTCAATCCTCCCGAACTCAAGCGGCTGAATTTTACCTCAACTCAAAGGGTATCAATAATGGTGGTGAGTATTTACCCAACACCGTCTTCAACATGACTGGCAGTTCATTTGATATTCCCTTTACACCTTTTGGGCCATATGTCATTGCGGGTTTCTTTTATTCCATCAAGCATCTTGGTCTTACTGACCAGATGGTGATGGGATATGATGCTGCCCAGACTGCCCGCATTCAGTTGAAAATCAAGAATGACCCCATCATGAACATGATTGTAAGGAAGTTTGGAGTCAATATCATTCCGATCAACCATGTTGACCTTGAACGGTAAAATGAGTTTCATGAAGTGAAGACTTGAATGTATCAACCCATGTTTACCAGAAGGAAGTTTTTGAAAAAAGGTTTGATGGCCTCAGCAGGCGCAGGATTTATCACCCCGGCACTGGCGTACAGCAATGATATTCTCCAGACCAATCACATCACTTTCGATTTGCATACGCACCCTGGCCGGTTTGACCAGGTTGGTAGCCCTGATTATGGTGGAGATGCAGGCGTGGCGAAAACCATTGGGGAAATGAGCGCCAACAAATTGTCAGGTGCATTTTTTGGTCTCATCGCAGACTCTGCTCTCATAGAAAGAACACCTACCGGGATCAGGCCAAAGGGGACTTACAAGACCGGGGAAGCTTGGAAAGAGTATTTGAAGCAAATGGAGGCATTGAAGAGGATTCTCAAAACAATGCCCGTGACGATCTCTACAAAAGCAACCGATCTGGAGCGGGCAATGAAAGACAGTAAAGTCGCTGCTTTCATTTCCTGTGAGGGAGGTGACTTTCTTGACGGGGATGCGTCGCGGTTAGACCAGATGTATGAGGACGGGGTTCGGTCCGTTCAGCTCGTTCACTATGTACCCAATGTCCTTGGTGATTTGCAGACGGCAGATTCGCAACATGATGGACTTTCGAGGTCCGGAAAGGAAGTCGTTTCAAAAATGAATAAACTCGGAATGGTCATTGATGTGGCCCATGCCTCCATGAAGACCGTTCAGGATGTGACTTATTTAACCAGTGCTCCAATTATTCTTTCCCACAGCATTCTCAAAATGGAAGAAAGCCGACCTTTGGCGAAG
>JAYVRH010000673.1:0-3436 GCA_043776495.1 Cyclobacteriaceae bacterium | reverse complement strand
ATGGAATTGCTCTACGTGACTATTATGCCAAAAGTATATGGTATTGGTGCAGCAGTTGTTATTATCGGTGCTTTGTTCAAAATCCTGCACTTACCAGGTGCAAATGAAATGTTGATGATAGGTCTTTCCGTCGAGGCCGGCATCTTCTTTCTTAGTGCATTTGAACCACCTCATCCAGAAACAGATTGGTCAAAAGTATATCCTGAGTTATCAGAGGATTTTGAAGGACCCGTCAACCAAACCGCCACACGAATCAGCAATCGTCCAGCAGCAGGAGATTCTCCACTGCTTAAAATTGATGATATGTTGAAGACAGCAAAAGTAGATCAGAATTTGCTAGATAATTTGGGCAAAGGGTTGACCAACCTCGCAACATCAGCCACGCAAATGGGAAATCTTTCGAATGCTGCTGTCGCAACAAATGAATATGCTAAGAACGTACAGGCAGCTTCTGCTTCCCTGTCGGAAATGAATAAGTCATATGGTTCAGCTATGAAGGCAGTTTCAGCCATGGCGGATGCATCAAAAGATACTGGAGAATACCATGCCCAGGTACAGAAAGTAACAAAGAATCTAGCAGCACTCAACAGCATTTATGAAATGGAGTTGAAGGATGCCGATTCACATGTTAAGAACATGAATAAGTTCTACGAGAGCTTAACAGGAGCCATGCAAGGACTTAGTTCAGTGGGTGCCAATACGTCGAAATTTACATCTGAACTGGGAAAGCTAACAGATAACCTCACTTCATTGAATAACGTCTATGGCAGCATGTTGACCGCAATGAAAGGGTCTTCTGCAAAATAAATAAACATCAGAGCGTTTAGGGTTGAATCTGAATTAAACTAAAACAAATACACTATGTCAGGCGGAGTAGAAACACCGAGGCAAAAGATGATAGGCATGATGTACCTGGTACTGACTGCGCTCTTGGCGCTTAATGTCAGTAGCGCGGTGCTTGAGAAATTTGCAATTCTTAACACTACATTAACTGACCTGATTCATGAGACTGATGCCACGAATGAAAAAAAGCTCGGAAGTATCACTGCATCCACCAGTAAGGATCCTAAAGTGTTGGAGGCCGTTGAAAAAGCAAAACAAGTAAGGACACTTTCAAAAAGAACCATCAGATTGCTGGACTCTATAAAAACCGTTTTGGGTCAGGATCATGAGGGAAAGCCCTTGGTGGGAGGTGAGCTTGTGGGCAACACAAACATTTCTGAAGAGAAAATGCTCAATGACGAATCTACGTTAGCGCCTGATTATGAGAAGGGGCTCACCGGTTTTCAGGATAAATTGACAGAGTATTCGGGAATGAAATTCCCCAAACTGAATAGGCGCGCAGTTGATTTTGAAGAATTAAAGAATGAGAAAGGTGAAGTAGAGCATGGGGATAAATCCTTTATCGAGTTCTCATTTGAAGGAACTCCAACGATGGCAGCCATTGCAGGAGTGACACAAATGGAGACGGAGATTTTGGAATATGAAGGAATGGCGCTTGATTCACTCGCCACGATAGCGGATGCGGTAAACTTCAAATTTGATAAAGTCGTCCCCATGGTGATAGGCCCCTCTGTGGTAGCTGCGGGCTCCAAATATGAAGGTCAATTATTTATGGCGGGTGCTGCTTCTGGCGTAAGCCCTGAAATGTTTAGAAATGGAGCTCCATTGGTCGTATCAACAGATCCAAAAAATGGTATTAAAATGGGGAAAGTAGAGTTTTCTGTGTCTGGGGAAGGAAAACAGTCTTTCATGGCTGAAATACGGCCGGGAGGTGGTAAGGAGCCAATTAAATTACCGATTGAGTACAATGTGATAAAACCCACAATCAGGATTACCAACGGGAATGCACCCAGTTTATATATGAATTGTGGGAACACAGTGAATGTGGAAGTACCCGCATTGGGTACAAGTTATAATCCAACCTTTAGTGCCAAAGGGGCAACCATCGAGAAGGGGGATAAGATTGGTCGAATCACCATTATTCCAACAGAAAGAAAGGTGGCCTTAACGGTTTCTAATTCTGGCGCTGTGATTGGTACCGAGCCATTTGATGTGAAGCTAATACCAAAGCCAAGATATGTTCCAAGAGACAATCAGGCAAAAGAAATTGACTTAAAGAATGGTGTAAAGGGTTCGGCCACTAGTTCCCTCAGAATTTCTGCAGATGCCGATGAAAACTTTAAGGCAGAAGTACCTAAAGATGCCGTTTATCGAATCCGTACTATGGAAGTTATCTTAGCCCGCGGAACGGCACGTGTACAAACTAAGACTGTTACTTCAGAGCTAGTGGATCTGAGCGACTGGAGGGCACAATTTAAGCCAGGCGACCGAATCGTAGTTGATATTAAATCAGTAACACGAAAGACTTTTACAGGCCAGGACGAAAAAATTGACATCGTGGGGGGGACCCTTAATATTCCCGTTCAATAAACAATCTAGTATGATGACAAAGAGGATATTTTGTGTATTGGCTTTATTAACGGTAAGTGATTTTTTGTTTGCTCAGCAAGAGGAGTCACAGGTGAATCCTAATTCCATTCTCAACATCCCCAGATACGAGCAGTTGTATAAAATGAGAGTCTGGAGAAGGATTGATCTTAAGGAGAAGCAGAATAAGGGCTTTTTTGCCCAAGGCAATGAGCTGACCAAGTTGATTGCGAAAGGTGTGACTTCTGGTGAGTTGGCCGATATTTATAAGGACGACTCATTGGTAGTTAAGAAGAGCAAGGAGGATTTTTTGAAGGATATGGTTTCCCAGCAAGGTGCCACACTTGAGGTTTGGGCACCGGCAACTGACTATTTTGTTGGAGATCAGAAAACTTATAATGGAAAAAATTATGAGGCTCTTGTAGATAATAAGGGCAAGAATCCTGCTACCTCCGCCAATGAATGGGTGGAGACTAATGCGGGAAAAGCCCAATACTATCTATCATCGGAAATTTACATTTGTAACCTTATGGAAGAAGTCATTTTTGACAGGAGAAGATCCAGATTATATTATGATATGCAAGCCATGGAGTTTCAGGCATTTGACCAGAATACAGGCACTTTCAAATCACTGGGCTGGTTTAAGTATAAGGATCTGGAAAAATTATTCAGAAACCATGTGAAGGACGCTGTTTGGTTCAACCGCTACAATACTGCAGAGAATAAGAATTATGCAGATGCATTTCTCCTAAGGTTATTTCATGGTACAATTACCAAGGTTGAAAATCCTGATAATGAAACCATACAGGATACGATGACTGCCAACGGGAGGCCTTATAGGGAGGCCGTTTGGGCGACGGAGTGGGAAGAAATGAAAATGATGGAGAAGGAGCATAACCTTTGGGAGTATTAGCATTGCTCAGTCTACAATATCCGCGATAAAGGAGAGTTAATCACTCTCCTTTTTTTGGTGCGTCAGGCATGTTTACTGGCTATAGGGTGTAAG
>JAYVRH010000672.1:0-3450 GCA_043776495.1 Cyclobacteriaceae bacterium | reverse complement strand
AAATTTCGCGCCCAGACTTATTGCGACAATTAAAAGAGGAGCAAATCATCGCGGATGCTCCCAAAGAATTTCCGGACGCATTGATTCTGGAGGAGCGTCAAAATATTTTTACGAGACAACAATTTAAAGACGGACTTTTCGAAGTTCAGGATGCCGGTTCCCAACTCATCGCTCCATTTTTGCAACCCCAACCAGGCATGCGTGTGGTGGATGCTTGTGCTGGAGGCGGTGGAAAAACCTTGCATCTGGCCGCGCTCATGCAAAACAAAGGTCGCATCATTGCGATGGACACAGAAGGATTTAAACTCGACGAGTTGAAGAAGCGCGCCAGAAGGGCCGGTGCCAGCAACAACATAGAAACAAGGGTGATCGACTCATCCAAAGTGATCAAGCGTCTTGAAAATTCCGCCGACAGGGTATTGCTGGATGCTCCTTGCTCCGGACTTGGGGTCATCCGTCGCAATCCTGATGCGAAATGGAAATTATCACCTGAGTTTATTGAAAAAGTAAAAATCACTCAACAAACCATTCTCAACGACTACAGCACCATGCTCAAGGTGGACGGCCTGATGGTGTACGCTACGTGCAGCATTTTGTCAAGTGAGAATGAGAAACAAGTGGAACAATTCTTAAGAACCCATGAGGGAAAATTTGAATTACAGGAGCAGAAAAGCATTATGCCGAGTGAGGGGTTTGATGGATTCTTTATGGCGAGGATGAAGAGGGTGACGAGATAGGATAGCCCTTCAGCTTAAAACATTTAACACATAGGTGACAGTTCTAAAATAAAATACCTAAGTTTATAGCGCTTCCATTATTTCATTAAAAAATCAAAATCATGAAAATCTTTTGTCAAAATGCATTTGCGTTTGTCATCATTCTGATCACCATGAACAGTTGCGGTCCAAAATGGAAAGAAACAGAATCAGGTTCATTGAAAATAGTGACAAACAAAGAAGGTCAAACATTGGGATATTCACCTTCTTCCGGAGTGAAAATTCTCACCGTTGATAAATTTGGCTTTAAGGATCTAAATAAAAATGGAACTCTGGATAAATACGAAGACTGGCGATTGCCCTCCGATGAAAGGGCACGCGATCTTGCAGCTAAAATGTCAGTCGAGCAGATTGCCGGGCTCATGCTCTACAGCAGACATCAGCCAATCCCCGCTTCCGCAGGCGGTCCTTTTAGGGGAACCTATAATGGTAAACCATTTGCCGAGAGCGGAGCCAAGCCCACCGACCTTTCCGATCAGCAGATTCAATTTCTAAGGAAAGACAATCTGCGGCATGTGCTCATCACCTCAGTAGAAAGTCCAGAAGTAGCGGCACAGTGGAACAATAATGCTCAAGCGTTGGTGGAAGGACTCGGATATGGTATCCCAGCCAACAACAGTTCAGACCCGCGTCATCGCACAAAAGCAGAAGCAGAATTCAATGCAGGAGCAGGTGGCACCATTTCCATGTGGCCTGGATCTCTTGGCATGGCCGCAACTTTTGATCCTGCTATCGTGAAGGAGTTTGGAAGAATCGCCTCCATTGAATACCGAGCTCTTGGAATTGCTACTGCCCTGTCGCCACAAGTAGATATTGCTACCGATCCACGTTGGAACCGTTTCAGCGGAACATTTGGTGAAGACCCGCAGCTCTCTGCCGACATGGCACGAGCATACATCGACGGATTTCAAACCTCGTATTCAAGAGCGATCTCCGGAGGCTGGGGATACGAAAGCGTGAATGCCATGGTAAAACATTGGCCAGGCGGTGGTTCAGGTGAAGCGGGTCGCGATGCACATTATGGCAGTGGAAAGTATGCTGTTTATCCAGGCAAAAATTTTGAGCAACACATGATTCCTTTTACGACGGGAGCCTTTAATCTGAAAGATGGCACTGGCGCCGCCTCAGCAGTAATGCCCTACTACACGATTTCGTTCGGGCAAGATCCGAATGGAGAGAACGTAGGAAATTCTTATAACAGTTACATCATTAAGGACCAGCTCCGGGGAAAATATAAATATGATGGCGTGCTGTGCACCGACTGGTCAGTCACTGCTGATGAGGCTGCCTTGGATATGTTCATTGGAGGCAAGTCGTGGGGGGTAGAGAAAATGACTGTCGCAGAGAGACATCATAAAATTCTCAAAGCAGGTGTTGATCAGTTTGGTGGTAACAACGATGCCGGTCCTGTTATGGAAGCCTATGCCATGGGTGTCAAAGAACAAGGGGAGGGTGCAATGCGAAAACGTTTTGAGGAATCCGCGGTCCGTCTGTTAAGAAATATTTTCAGACTCGGTCTTTTTGAAAATCCTTATCTGGATCTGGCGGAAACTAAAAATACAGTAGGCAAAGCTGAGTTCATGGCCAAAGGATATGAGTCGCAACTTAAGTCCATCGTCATGTTGAAGAACAAAGAAGGTGTCCTTCCCCTTCCAAAAAACAAGACGGTCTATATTCCAAAAAAGTATACGCCGGCGGGTAGGAATTTTTTGGGGGTGCCCATTATTGAAAAAGTAGATTATCCTGTGAGTCTCACCATTGCTAAAAAATATTTTGACGTGACGGATGATCCGGCCTTGGCAGACTTCGCCCTCGTATTTATCAGCAGTCCGAAGACAGGAATTGGATACTCGGTGGAGGATGTCAAAAAAGGAGGAACGGGTTATATTCCAATCAGTCTTCAGTACAACGAATACACGGCAAGGGAAGCGCGCGATCCAAGCATCGCCGGTGGAGACCCACAGGAAAAATTTATTAACAGGAGTTACAAGGGAAAGAAAGTATATCCTACGAATATTACCGACCTGATGATGGTGAATAATACTTACTTGAAAATGAAAGGGAAGCCGGTCATTGTTTCAATAGATCTCGCCAACCCAACGGTCGTTGGGGAATTTGAAAAAAACGCTAATGCCATCATCGCCAGTTTTGGTGCCCAAGACCAGGCACTCTTTGATATTTTGACTGGTGCATCGGAACCCTCAGCCCTACTGCCTTTTCAAATGCCTTCTGATATGAAGACTGTAGAAGAGCAATTTGAAGATGTGCCCCGCGATATGAAATGTTACATTGATTCTGAAGGCAGCACTTATGATTTTGCCTTTGGGCTAAACTGGAAAGGGGTGATCAACGATGAGCGCACTAGCAAGTACATGAAAAATTAGGCGACGAATGTCTTAAGACACAAGTCGTAAGACTGACGCGCCTACATTGAACGATCACAGTTTTTTGAGAAATGCCAGGCTGATGGGCACTTGAATGTTCACTCTATTGCTTTCGTCTTCGATATAGTAATACTGCATGGCGGACTTCGCAGAAGCCTTGATCACGCTGGCAATATCAATCTGACCGGTTCCAAGCGCCACATCATTTTCAGTGGGGGTTCTTCCGGAGAAATCCCCAACGACTCCTTTGCGTAAGTCTTTCACGTGCATGAGCTTAAAGCGTGGCCCAT
>JAYVRH010000671.1:0-11981 GCA_043776495.1 Cyclobacteriaceae bacterium | reverse complement strand
TACCCACCTCAATAGAAAAGGAAACTATTTCGAAGGAGACCTCAGTGGCATTCAGGCAGCACGTTTGCCATTTTGGTTCCAACACTTTTATAAGCCTGGAAAAAAAATAGCGAAGACCCGAAAGTGGGATGCCAAGCTTGAAGAGATTACCAAAAAAGCTAAAGATTGGGACATCGGCATCATTGTGGGTGTTCCTGCCTGGATTCAGATTTTGTTGGAGAAGATAATCGCATTTTATAAGGTGAAAAACATTCACGAGATATGGCCCAACCTGAGGGTATATGTCCATGGCGGTGTTTCACTCGACCCCTACAGGAAGGGCTTTGAAAAACTGCTCGGCCGCCCGATCAACTACATTGAGACCTATCTTGCTTCAGAAGGATTTGTCGCTTATCAGAATGAGCCCAAGCATCGTTCGATGAAGTTGGTTCTGAATAACGGTATCTTTTACGAGTTCGTGCCTTTCAATGATGAGAACTTTCAACCAGACGGAGAACTAAAGCCTGAAGCAAAACCTTTGCTCATCGACGAAGTAGAAGAAGGAAAGGAATATGCATTGCTGTTGTCCACTTGTGCCGGTGCGTGGCGCTATTTGATAGGAGACATAATAAAATTCACTTCTTTGGAAGAATGTGAGATTGTGATCACGGGCCGCACCAAGCATTTCCTCAGTCTTTGTGGAGAGCATCTTTCTGTCGACAACATGAACAAGGCCATTGAGTTGGTGGCGAATGAAATGAACATTGACATAAAGGAGTTTGCCGTGTCAGGCATCCCATATGGTTCGCTTTTTGCTCATCATTGGTTTGTTGGCACCGACCAAAAGGTCGACAAAAAACTTCTCAAGGAGAGACTGGATCATTTTCTGAAATCACTTAACGACGATTATGCCGTTGAACGAAGCGCCGGCCTTAAGGAAGTATACGTTGATGTCGTGCCCGTTAAAACATTCTATGAATGGATGGAATCCAAAGGCAAAGTGGGCGGGCAGAATAAATTTCCCCGTGTGCTCAAAAGCGCCCAATTGGAAGAATGGCAATCATTCCTTGGCCGGTGATTGACATCATCATAAATGGATTGGAACTGGGGATTGTCCTTGCCTTTTTGGTGGGGCCAGTGTTCTTCACCATTCTTCAGACGAGCATTGAGCGGGGTTTTGGCAGGGGAGTGCTGGTGGCAATCGGAGTTTCAGTATGTGACACAATGTATGTGGTCATTTGCTACTTTGGATTTGCCAAATTAATGGCCAATGCCAATCTTCAGGTTTATTTGGCTTATGTCGGGGGGACCCTTTTGATCGGCTTTGGATTGTATCATTTTTTGGTAAAAAGTCGGGCGAAGCCTGTGAATCAACTAGCGTCAGTCGTTGAGAAAAGACTGTATCGCTATGTTATCAAAGGGTTTTTGATTAACGGCATGACGCCCATGGTGTTGTTCTTTTGGATCGGCACCGTCAGCCTCGCCACAATTAATTATGGTTATTCGGATGCAGGACAATTTGCTTTGTTTTTTGTAACACTGCTGGGAACCGTGTTGGCCACAGACATTCTAAAGGCTTATCTGGCCGATAAACTCAGACTGCTCATGACGCCCAGGGCATCTAAGATAATTAACATAGTATTGGGGGTTGTCCTGATCTTCTTTGGCGCGCGACTTATACTTCTGGCAAAGACGATCACATTTATCTAATCCTGTAGCACATTACTGAGAAAGGTTGACTTCAGCAATAGCCAAATCAACAACAACACGATTGCCCAACGCAGGTAAATAAAGTAGAAATCTGTCGTGTCTTTGAAGCGTGTCTCTTTGATTTCTGCTTTTTCATATTGGTCAATTTTTTTGAACACTTGTTGAAGCGCCTGGTTGTCGGTGACTCGAAAGAATTCTCCAGTACCGATTTTAGCTATCTTCCGCATGGTCGATTCGTCCACCGTATTTTCAACCATGTTAGGCCTTCCAAAGAAATCTTTGCCAAAGGGAACCATTCCTTCCTTGCCTACCACAATCGTATATATTTTGATATTATATGCAGCGGCCAGTTCTGCTGAAGTGATAGGGTCAATATTACCTGCAGTGTTATCCCCATCGCTTAGTAGAATGCACACTTTTGACTTCGAATTAGACTCTCGCATCCGGTTGGTAACCACCGCCATGGCACTTCCGATGGCTGTGCCACGGGTCTCGATCATATCGAAATTTAATTCATTCAAATAAGAGTAAAGAAGTGCGTAATCTGTGGTAAGCGGTGTAAGTGAGAATGCGTCACCGGAAAA
This sequence comes from Cyclobacteriaceae bacterium, assembly GCA_043776495.1. Lineage (GTDB taxonomy): Bacteria > Bacteroidota > Bacteroidia > Cytophagales > Cyclobacteriaceae > ELB16-189. Next base: position 9,708 of record JAYVRH010000671.1, on the reverse strand, counting down.
GACCACAATACCGATCCGATCTTGCGACCGTCCCTTTATAAAATCACGGGCTACCTTCTTTGCAGCGTCCAGACGATTGGGCGTGAAATCCTCAATCTGCATGGACTGTGAGATATCGATTGCCAGCATAATGTCAATGCCTTCGGTCCATTGTTCCACTTTCTCATTCGTCTTCTGAGGCCGTGCGAGGGCGATCAACATCAATACAAGGATCAATCCTAAAATCATTTCAGGTACCAGCCTCAGCAATGTGAGGGGTGTGCTTTTCAAATCACTCTTTGTAAAAGCCACCGGTAGTTTTTGATTGAAGAAGTATCGCCACAGCCAGCGCGCGATGAGAAGCAAGGGAACCAAAGCGATTCCAAACAGAAAGAGAATGTTGGTCCATGTAAAAGATTGGAGTGTAGAGGGCGACAACCAATCCAAAGACCAATAATTAAGATTATCCATTCTTGACCTCCTCTTCCTTTTTTTGAAATTGCTGATGCGAATAAGTCTGCAGAAATCTGAAGGGTTCCACCGTCGAGGAGACCCCTCCATAAATGCCGAGGTCGATGGATCGCAGTGCACTGTCCAGGTTTCGATCACTGTCCATTTTTATGATCTCGCGTGATGTATACGATGTGTATGGATACTTTTCCAACCCCTCCATATAACGCTTCCAAACAAGGAGTGCTTCTTCGGCTGTGCGGCTGGGAGACGATGGCGATAATCGATCCAGCGCGCGGTTGAATCGCTCTATGAATTCCTGATAATCTTTCTTGAGTCTTCGCAGCGCAAAATATTTTCGAATTCCTTTCCCAAAAAAGATCCAAACCATCACAATGATTATCACCAGTACTCCTCCGGCTAAGGCAAAGAAGGGGTAATTGAATATCCATTTGACGGCCTGATATGCGGTATTGGTTTTGAGTGGCAGTTTTTCCACTGAAACAGAATCGGGAACGGCAGCCACCCGGTAGCTAAGAAAAATACTATCTGGTTTTGTGTAAACGGCGACACAATCTTTTTCTTGCAATAGAAATAAGGGCAGCCCCAATCGCTGAATGCTGTCAATTTCAAATGTCGTAAGCAAATAGACCACGCTGTCGTAGCTGGTCTCTCCAATTGTTTTTGTGGCAAAAAATTTCTTACTACTATATTCAAAGGGCTTAAATGAAAAAGTTGAATCAGGAAATAGAACTAGCTCCACCCGGGGATATCGGGCCGTAAGAGAGTAAGGAATCACTTCCCCGATGCTAAGGCTATCAGCATGGAAATATCCATTTATAACAATGTGCTCCTGGGCCACCGAGGTGTGCGCCATCAATATCAAAAAACCAGTCAACCGAATCATCGCCTTCATCCTCATCATCGGCTTACGAAGTCTTTAATGACTTGTTTCTCACCTTAAACAACCGCAGGAGTTTTGGTACATAATCTTCATCGGTCGTGATGCTGAGGTAATTGACCTGGTGTTTGCGACTGAATTGCATAAGTTCCTCCCGGCGGCTGTTATAGGTGTTGGTCATCCGCTCTCTAAAATCCCCGAACGATGTGTTGATCCACAATGTCTTTTTAGATTCTTTATCCATTACTGGGATAATACCCAATTTTGGTAGGCTGGTTTCACGTTTGTCCATAATCTGGATGATCACCAGGTCGTGTTTTCGTGCCAATGATTGAAGATTGTGATAGTAGCCATCATCAATGAAGTCTGAGATCATGATGATGACACTTTTTTTCTTAATAGAGTTGAGCGCAAAAGAAATTGCTTTAGCCAGATTTGTCTTTGTGGAACGCGGTTTAAGTTTTTGTAAGTGTGATACAATTTCATAGGCTTGTGAGATACCCTTTTTTGGTTTGACGAATTTCTCCCGTTCATCTGAAAAGCATATCATACCCACCTGGCTTGACTCTTTGGCTCCTGATAGCGCCAGCACCCCACATATTTCCATTGAAATATCGAACTTTGTTTTGCCTGGAGTTCCGATACTTTGAGAAGCACTTACGTCTAAAATAAAAAAAATGGTTTGCTCTTTTTCTTCCTTGAAGGTTTTGACAAACGTACCATGGCCTTTTGCAGAGACATGCCAATCGATCGCCCGAATGTCATCCCCATACTGGTAGGGTCGCACATCATCAAACTCAAGTCCTGATCCTTTGAAGATGGAGTGGAAGTCACCCTGCATCTGGCTGTTAATGGCTTTGCGTATCTGGATTTCGTATTTACGCAGCTTTTTCAGAAGGTCCTTCACTTCGGCATCATTTTAGTGGCGCAAAAATATGAGTAATTTGCGCGTGCCAAAAGAAAGATTGTATGAGATTAGTAAGTGTGGTTCTGTTTCTGCTTTTGTGCATCATATCGTGTAAAAAGGGGGAAAAACAACCGCAAGGTATTCTTTCCAAAGCTCAAATGGTAGATTGGATGATTGATATCTACCTGGTGGAGGCTCGTATCCAGGTGCTGCCCATCATGCGTGACTCGGCTTATAAAATCTTCGTACCCTATCAAGACTCGCTCATGCGCAAAAAAGGGTTACAGGATTCTGTTTTGCGCAAGTCGTATCAGTACTATCTGGAGCATCCGGAGGAGTTTGAGGCTTTGTACGATACTGTCATTGACTCCCTTAGTCTTCGGGAGCAACGCTTGATTCCAAGCCTTACGCCCAAACCTTAACACAATGATTTACCCTGAGGATTTTGAAACCAGATTGGGTTTTGATCAGGTTCGTCAAGGGATATCCAATTATTGTCTGGGTGAACCTGGACGCAAAATGGTTGGTGGGTTGGTTTTTCTTTCGGACCTCAGCTCCATTCAACCATTATTACTTCAAGGCCTTGAGTCCAGGCAAATTCTTGATCGAGGAGAAGATCTGCCCCTTCGAGTCTACGATGATCCGGAGATATGGTTCCAGACTGCCTCGGTGGAAGGCAATTTTTTGGAAGGAGAAGACTTTTTAAAAATAGGCAAGGCACTGGAAATCATTCAAGCATCGAAAACCTTTCTTGAAAAAAATCAGTCATCATGCCCAAATCTTTTCAAATTAATGCCTGGTGGCACTCTGGCAAAGACACTGCTTCAGGCCATTCATAAAATAATTGACATGGAGGGTGAGGTAAAAGACAGCGCTTCCCCTGAATTATCAAGGATACGCAAGAGACTGCGTGAAGAGGAATTGAAAGTACGAAGGGTGGCCGACCTTATCATGAGGAAGGCACTTGCCGAGGGCTGGACACCCGAAGGATCGCATCCTACCATTCGCGAAGGACGGTTGGTGATACCGGTCTTCGCCGAACACAAGCGAAAGATCAAAGGATACGTGATCGATCAATCTTCTACGGGGCAGACTGTATACCTGGAGCCTGGCGAAGTAATGGAAGCCAATAACGACTTGAGGGACGTGGAACTGGATGAGAGAAAGGAAATAATCAAAATCCTGCAGGAACTTACTTCATTATTGCGGTATCATATTCAAGCACTTGAAAAGGAGTATGAGTTTCTTGGACTGATGGATTTCAATCGTGCTAAAGGAAAGTTTTCACAAGACATCGATGCAGGCCTTCCCTTGATTGAAAAATATCCTGCTTTGAATTGGAAGGACGCAAGACATCCACTTTTGTTTCTCTCCCTCAAAAGCAAAAGGCCACTTGTGCCACTCAATATCGAATTAAATGAAGATCGTTTTCTTCTGGTATCTGGCCCCAACGCTGGAGGAAAATCGGTCTGCCTTAAGACCGTAGGCCTCATTCAATACATGCTTCAGTGCGGTCTTTTGACACCGATGAGCGATGACTCAAGCATGGGTATTTTTCAAAAAATATTTCTTGATATTGGAGATCAACAATCCATCGAGAATGATCTGAGCACCTACAGTTCGCATTTAAAGAATATGAATTTTTTCATCCGGCAATCCAACGGAGAAACCCTTGTGCTGATGGATGAGTTAGGCTCGGGTACGGATCCGAATTTTGGAGGAGGCATTGCGCAAGCAGTACTTGAACAATTGATCCGGAAAAAGGTATGGGGCATGGCCACGACACATTACTACAACCTGAAAGTATTTGCGAGCAACTTTCCAGGCATGCGCAATGCTGCCATGCTCTTTGATACAGAGCATTTGAAACCGCTTTTTCAGTTGTCCATTGGGCAGCCTGGGAGTTCGTTTGCTTTGGAGATTGCAAGAAAGACAGGATTTTCCGACGAAACATTAACTGCTGCAGAACAAATCATTGGGAAAGAATTGACCGGGTTGGAAACATTAATGAAGCAGGTTGCAGAGGAAAAGCAAATACTTCTTGAAAGGGAAAAAGAAGTCCGTCAGCAGGAACTAAAATTGGCTTCTGCCTTGGGGCATTATGAAGCATTGTCAGGTACGTTGGAATCTCAGAAAAAGGAAATTCTTAATAATGCCAAAGCAGAAGCGTCCACCCTTTTGCAGGAGACCAATCGCGAGATCGAAAAAACGATTCGCCACATCCGTGAAAACAAGGCCGAGAAGCAAGAGACTCGAAAAGTCCGCCATGGCCTAAAGGAGCTTGAAAGGAAAGTCAAGCCTACATTGGCTGTTCCAACAAAACAAACGGGACCTTTATTGGTTGGCGATAAAGTGAGAATGATTGGAGGTGAGGTAACGGGCACCGTACTTTCACTGAAAGGTAAAACCGCCGTAGCGCAGTTTGGTGACCTGCGATCGACGGTAAAAATAGACCGTCTTGTTAAGAGTGCAGACCTGTTTACAATTAAGTCTGCCCCGGCATTTACAAGAGGAGTTGAGCTGCATCAACGACAATCAGAATTTTCTTCAGTCTTGGATATTCGTGGCAAGCGGGTAGAGGAGGTTCTTCCGGTGCTCATGCGCTTTATGGACGATGCCGTGTTATTGAATCAGTCTGAGGTGAAAATTCTCCACGGCAAGGGCGAGGGCGTTCTACGAAAGGTTGTACGTGAATATCTTAATCAGTTGAAGAGTGTAAAAGTCTTTCGCGATGAACATGCCGATCGGGGAGGAGATGGCATGACGCTTATTACATTAAGATGAAAAGAATAAAAAAACCCCACTCATGTGAGGTTAAGCAATAATCTTAATGTAATTCTTTATAGCCCAAACGTATAGACCCAATTGCCTTTTACGTTGTTCACTCTTCCAGGATTACCGGCCCCCGAATAATTAAAAGTGATTTGGAGTTTTGTGTCGGATACTGAATAGGTCACAGGCAACCCGGCATCACCTACAATTTGAGTGGTGAAATCAGTTCCAAATGTAAAAGTTCCTGATGCGAGCCAGGGGCTAAGGGCCGGCCTTCCTGTAGTGGTATAGCCAAACGACGTCTGTCCTGTGCTACCTTGAACTGTCAATTTAAAGTTGTCATACCCGGGTTGGGTCACACCATCCAGCTTGGCCTCATCCTTTAGCAGTTTCCAACTTTGGGAAAGTTTAGTGATCTGGGCATCCTTTGGGTCGACAGCAGCAGGATCTTTCTTACACCCTGAATAAGACAATAGGAGGCCTATGAGTGCGGCAGAAAGAATAAACTTAAAGCTTTTCATGTTTTTCGATATTAAATCAAACATACTAAAATAAGGGTTCTTTTGAAAAAGAAGGGCATCCAAAATCTATTTCATCGATGTTTAATGTGAAATCCGTCATGAAAGTAACCCTATTTATAGTCCATCAAGTTAATTCTTGTGGCCTGTGGAGGGTATTCATTTTCAAGATTTGAGCCTATGAATATCAGTGACTTACCCCCCAATTCATTAAAATGCTTCCAGTACCATGCCACTGCCTGCCGGTCAAGGTTCGTAGTAGGTTCATCCAGAAAAAGCATTTTCACATCAGAAAAAAAGGCCAGCCCAAGCTTGACCCTTTGCTTCATGCCGGAGGAAAAATGGCTTATTTTCTTGTCCTTGGTGTGTCCTAACTCCAGAAGATCAATGAGTTCATCGATGCTTTTACCCTGCTTGGTTTTTTTAAATGAAAAGTGAAATTTTAGAATCTCCCGGAGGGTGAATTCCTCTATCAAGTCCATGTAGGGTGTGGCGATGGCAAGGTGTTGGTATATATCCTCTACTGGAATGTCTTCTGTGTCATCTTTGTAATGAAGCTTTCCGATCGATTCTGGTAGCTGACCACACAAGACCTGCAACAATGTTGACTTGCCCGATCCATTGGGTCCGGTGATGGCATACACGCCAGGCTGGAAGGTGTAGTTAAAGTTTCTAAAGATCCACTCACGATTAAACCGCTTGCCCAGGTTTGTGGTCGTGAAGATCATTCAAAAGAAGTAGTGCTTGTTGAAAAGCCTTTCATGACTCCGCGTTCCGAACTGCGGATGAAGTTGATGATGTAGTCACGCTCCGAGCTGACAGGCATTTCTTTTTCAACAGCATCAAGGGCTTTCGAGTTATTCATTCCTTTCAGAAAAATCAAACGGTATATTTCCTGTATCTCAACTATTTTCTCAGGTGTAAATCCACGTCTTCTCATCCCGATGCTGTTTACCCCGGCATAGGTCAATGGTTCACGAGCTGCCTTTGTAAATGGAGGCACATCTTTTCGCACCAGCGATCCTCCTGATAACATCACATGTGCTCCTATCTTTACAAATTGATGCAGCGCGCTGGCTCCTCCAATAATGGCCCAGTCTTCAATCGCAACATGTCCTGCCACTTGCACTGCATTCGCAAAGATGCAATTGTTACCTACGATGCAATCATGTGCTATATGAACATAGGCCATCAGAAGACAATTCTTACCAATAACGGTTTTGTGTTTGTCGACAGTCCCCCTGCTGATTGTGACGCTTTCACGGATGACCGTATTATCCCCTATGAAGGTTTCAGTTTTCTCACCAGCAAATTTCAGGTCTTGAGGAATGGAAGACACAGAAGCACCTGGATAAACTTTTACATTTTTTCCAAGTCTGGATCCTTCCCAAATTACGGCATTGGGACCGATCCAGCTGCCGTCACCGATGGTAACATCCTTTTGTATAGTGGCAAAAGCTTCAATCACCACATTGTTGCCAATGACAGCTTCGGGGTGGACGTTGGCCAGGGGGTGGTAACTCATGAATCTTTTCTGACGATGCTCGCGGTCATGGTTCCTTCACAGACAAGGGTGTTTCCTACATAACCCCTGCCGTACATCTTCGCAATGCCTCGCTTGATCGGAGCCAACAGATCACATTGAATGACCAGCGTATCTCCGGGTAGTACCATTTTACGGAACCGGAACTCATCGATACCAAGAAAGTACGTCCAATAGTTTTCAGGATCGGGAACAGTATTTAATACAAGGATGCCTCCTATTTGCGCCATGGCCTCTACTTGCAATACGCCTGGCATCACGGGATTACCTGGGAAATGACCTGAAAAGAAGGGCTCGTTGATGGTCACATTCTTTACGCCGGCCACTGTTTCTTTATCGAGGTAGATGATTTTGTCGATCAAAAGGAAGGGATACCGATGGGGGAGGGTCTGAGCGATCTTGTTGATGTCCATTACCGGGGGAAGCGATGGATTGTAACGCGGCACTCCCTTTTTGTCGGATTCTGCCATTGCCTTCTTTAATTTTTTGGCAAAGGCTACGTTCGCTGCATGACCAGGACGGGCCGCTAAAATTTGGGCCTTCAGCGGTCGACCTGCAAGTGCCAGGTCACCAATGATATCAAGAAGCTTATGACGTGCAGGTTCATTGTTGTAGCGAAGCTCCACGTTATTGAGGATACCCTCTCTCTTTACTTCTACGGTAGGCTTATTGAGCATCCGCGCGATATTTTCCAATTCATGCGGTTCAATGATGCGGTCTACGATGACGATGGCATTGTTAAGATCACCGCCTTTGATGAGATTGTTTTTGTACAACATTTCGAGTTCGTGGAGAAAGCAAAAGGTTCTACAGGATGCAATCTCTTTTTCAAATTGCTGAATGTTGGTGATCGAAGCATGTTGACTTCCCAGCACAGGTGAATTGTAATCAATCATCACCGTCACCCTGTAATCGTCCAGGGGTAATGCAGCGATTTCCACATGCCGTGCAGTTTCACGATAAAATATGCTATCCTGAACTTCAAAAAAATCCCGCAAGGCATTCTGATCTTCGGTCTCTGCCTCTTTTAGCACCTGTACGAATTGTATCGAGCTGCCATCCATAATCGGCGCTTCAGGACCATCAATCTGGACCATCACATTGTCAATTTCCAGTCCGACGAGGGCAGCAAGGGTGTGTTCGATGGTGCTGACGCGGGCCCCACTTTGTTCAAGCGTAGTTCCCCTGGAAACATCGACAACCCGGTCGCAGTCTGCATCGATGATGGGTGATCCTGGAAGATCAACTCGTTGGAATTTTATTCCGTGATTCGGTTTGGCTGGCAAAAATGTGAGCGTAGTCTGCACTCCGGTGTGGAGGCCGACGCCGGAAATCGTTACCGACTTCTTTATGGTCTGTTGCTTGTGATTAAGCATGAATTAAATAAGTGCGCAAATTTAATCGGATGGAAGCAGTATGCCAAAACTACCTGTCAGGAACTGCTAAGGTTGTCCGTTTTGGCCTTTATTAACGATTTCAATAGAATGAGAATTGTGACTGGCGATCTTTTGTTCAAGTTCACGGAGCCTTTGATTCATCTCCGGCAGCTGCTTAAAGACAGCATAGGATCTGAAATATTCTTTTATATCGAAAGCAGGGGATCCCAGGATACGCGCTCCTTCTTTCACAATGGATTTTCCAATACCTGCCTGGGCACCCATACTGGTATTATTGGCCAGCACAATATGTCCGGCAATTCCAGCCTGTCCGCCAATCATGCAATTGGCACCAATTTTTGAAGAACCGGAAACACCTGCCTGCGCTGCAATCACCGTATTCTTTCCCACTTCAACATTATGAGCAATCTGGATCAGGTTGTCAAGCTTCACACCCTGGCGAATAATGGTTGAATCCCCAAAAAGGGTGGCGCAATCAATTACTGTATTTGCTCCGATGGTCACATTATCCTCAATGATTACATTACCGAGCTGTGGGATTGTTTTGTAAGTGCCATCCTCCTGCGGTGCAAATCCAAAGCCGTCGGAACCTATCACGGTACCAGAATGGATGACGCAATTGTTACCGATCTTGGTTCCGGCATAAAGTTTAACGTTTGGATGAAGGATTACATTGTTACCCATCACCACATCATCGCCCACAAACACATGCGGATAAATCTTTGCATTATCACCTACCTTCACATTGGAGCCGATATACGAAAATGCTCCCCGGTAAATATTCAGCCCCACTGTAGTTTTCTCTCCGATAAAACTTGGCTGCTCAACACCTGATTTTTGAAAACTGATCAGTTTATGATATTCTTCCAGCAGTACAGTGAAACTTGAGTATGGATCATCCACCAGCACCAGTGAGGATTGAATTTCTTTTTTTGGTTGAAAACCTTTTTGAACGATGACAGCACTGGCATTGGTAGTATAGATATACTGCTCGTATTTAGGATTGGCCAGAAAGGAAATCTGGCCTTCTTTCGCATCCTGAATTTTTGCCAACATGTTAATTTTCTGGTTCCCGTCGCCGAGCACCTTCCCATCCAACATCCCCGCAATTTGATTTAAAGTAAACTCCATAAAGTCAAGCCCTGAGGCTCAATTCGCCGGATACCCTTGATAAACAGGTATTTCCTGTTACAAAGATAAGTTTTTGGGCCAGCATAGGTAGTTTTTTTTCACGATTTTGC
>JAYVRH010000670.1:0-3457 GCA_043776495.1 Cyclobacteriaceae bacterium | reverse complement strand
TATTCATTCCAGAAACGATCGTAAATTTTTCTTTTTTGCCTTCTTTTTCTTCCTCTTTCACTTGCAGAGCAAAGTAAAGACTCTCTCCATTACCCTCTACCACCACATGGTCGATATTCTTGCCTTTGAAAAATGCAGTCATCTTTCGCCCCTTTATTTGGTTGAAGTTCTTTAAGGTATCCGTTGAAGCAACAAAGGATTTTGATTTCATATAGATTCGACTGATCTTTTTGTCTTCCAGATATATCTTGATCGTATCAGCCGTCATTTGGTTTTCGTCGGACCATATCACGGGGTCTTTATAAAATAGGAGAACAGAGTCGCTTGAAGAATATACCATTGAATCCGCCCTGGCCTGAAAGTCATTCTTATAAATCCTCACGTTGCGATAAGCTAACAGTCGCTTCTTTTTTGGGTCCTCATTCTCAACGGCCATAAGGGTGTCGGCGGAGATAAAAAGCGTATCATTTTCTTCCATGACCCTTGCGACATAAGCATGACCATAAACTTTGGAAACACCCGTTCCTCGGTTATAAAATGCCTTGTCACCATAAATGTGCATGTTTTCTGCTTTTGAAGTCATGACGACATCCCCAATGACCTTGTAGAGTTTCTTGATATCATCCAGAAAGAGTTGGGCTCCAATCAGTTTGTAAGAAGGTGTTTGAAATTCTCCTTTCACAAGGTCGGATTTCTTATTTCTCGTATCGTAATAACCATTTTCATAGATGGCTTCCCCCTCTTCTTTATCTATCACTACCGTGTGGGCCCGAAAATAAACGAACTTGTTACTCGAATTATATTGCAATGTATCCGAGGTCATGGTGTAATCTTTGTTCAGAGCGACTACTTTCGTTTTGAATGAGGCCATGTTGGTGTTCAAGTCGTAGTAACCCTTCGTACTCGTCAACGTGTTTGTGCTATCGACTAATTTTCCTTTGTTAAAATATCTCGCCTCATTTTTTACCCGGTCATAGTCCAGGAAATCAGTGTAAAGGGAAGCGGTCTCCAGCTTATTGAATATTACATTTCTTCGGAGGTAGGCAATTTTTCGATTCCCGTCATACGTCAGGCTCGAGGCCGTTACCGTCACAGAGTCACCTTCCGTGATTCTGATTTTGCCATATGCTTCGACTGAATTTTTGGACCTATAAAAAATTGCTGAATCGCAATAGATGGTGGTCGTATTCTGAATGAATATCACATCACCAATGACCCAATCGACCCGAACACCTTCCTTGATCGATCCCCGGAGCGTAGTCGCCTGCTTCAATTTCACTTTTTTTTGCCCGAAACAGCCAATGGAGCAGATAATGGCCAATATGACGAGGGCAACTTTCTTCATGCAATTCGCAAAGTTAGAAAAGGAGGTGAGACAATGAGACTTTTGATAATTTTGAACCATGCTCGGCCAGTTTAAGGATTTTGTTGCGCGTCATGATCTCTTCGACCCTGAAGACCGCATCTTGCTGGCCGTCAGTGCCGGTCTGGACTCCATGGTGATGTTGGACCTCTTTCGAGAAGCAGGTTATAGCGTAGGAGTAGCACACTGCAACTTTCAGTTGCGGGGAGAAGAATCGGACAAGGATGAATCTTTTGTGGAGCACTACTGCAACCGTTCAGACATTAAGTTCTTCATTCACCGATTTGATACCAAGAACTATGCCGAAGAGACAGGATTGTCCATCCAGATGGCCGCCCGTGAACTTAGGTATGCGTGGTTTTATCAGGTGCTGGAGATGGAAAAGTACCATTGGCTTGCTACTGCTCATCAACTAAACGACAATCTTGAAACCATTCTTTCCCGCTGGACTAAAGGTGCCGGTCTTGACCAGTTGCTGGGGATTCCCTTGAAGAACGAAAAGGTGATACGTCCCATGCTGTTTGCCACCAGAGAAGAAATTACAAAGTATGCAGTCTCCAGGAAGATTTTGTGGAGAGAAGACTCAAGCAATGAAAAGGACGATTATCAAAGAAATTTCATTCGTCATCAGATTGTTCCGAGGCTGAAAGAAATCAATCCTTCTTTGGAGTCAACGTTTTTCAACTCCCAAGAAAAAATGAATGGGGCATACGAATTGATGCAGCGCGGTCTCGGCCAGTTGAAAGACAGCATTACCCGAATCAAAGGCAATCAATTTTTGATTGACAAGAACCTGCTGTTACTTTTGAAGAACCCAGGGTTTGTCTGCTACGAGTGGCTACGACCTTTTGGGTTTGAATGGGATCGATGCCTGCAGCTCGTTGCTTCTCTTGCTTCACAGCCCGGTAAACTGTTTTATTCATCCACCCATGAGGCAGTGATCGATCGGGAGTTTATCATCGTCTCTCCCCGGAATGAGCTGATGAGTGAAATTCTTATCGAAGAAGGGCAGGACAAGGCTGCTTTGGGACCATGGACACTTACTATTAAGACGACTTCTGCCAACATCATATCCAGCGATGAATTCCTCGGCACCTTTGATTATTCCAGGATCAAGTTTCCAATGCTTTGGCGTAAGTGGAGGAATGGAGACGCCTTTTTTCCGTTGGGGCTTGGTCATCGGAAGAAAGTCAGCGATTTTCTAATTGACCAGAAAGTGCCCATGACCCAAAAGTCGACCGTGACCATTTTAGAATCAGGCGGGGAAGTGGTGTGGGTGGTGGGCCACCGGGTGGATGATCGCTTTAAAGTTACCCCTCAAACGAAGTCGGTTTTGCAAATGGAGGTCTTATTTAAATGATGTATGTCATTTTCTTTTGTTTGATTGAATGATAACTTGCACCTACAAAAAAAGCCTAAATCCTTTACCATGAAAATAACTGTTGTCGGTGCCGGAAATGTAGGCGCCACCTGTGCGGATGTACTAGCATACCGCGAAATAGCCAATGAAATTGTATTGATAGACATCAAGGAAGGTCTTGCCGAGGGTAAGGCACTGGACATATGGCAGAAAGCACCGATCAATTTGTATGACAGCCGCACCATCGGCTCCACAAATGATTATGCGAAGACTGCCAAATCGGATGTCGTGGTGATCACTTCGGGGCTGCCACGCAAGCCAGGAATGAGCCGTGATGATTTGATTGTTACAAATGCAGGGATCGTAAAAACGGTTACCGAGAGTGTGGTAAAATATTCGCCAGACGCAATCATCATCGTTGTTTCCAATCCATTGGATGTAATGACTTACCAGGCTCACCTGATTTCTAAATTTCCCCGTACAAGAGTGATGGGCATGGCGGGGATACTCGACACGTCACGCTATCGGGCATTCCTTGCTGAAGCCCTTGGTGTCTCTTCGAAGGATATCCAGGCCATGCTGCTGGGAGGTCATGGCGACACGATGGTGCCACTGCCACGCTACACCACGGTAGCGGGTATCCCTGTGACAGAACTGATCAGCAAAGAAAAGCTGAATGCGATTATTGAGCGGACGAAAACAGGTGGAGGGGAGCTGGTAAAGTTAATGGGCAC
>JAYVRH010000669.1:0-3458 GCA_043776495.1 Cyclobacteriaceae bacterium | reverse complement strand
GCGTCTTTCGAAGAAAACGTGTTATTTATTGTACTTGGCTTTTCTTGCTTTGGTTTACTGGTCGGCTATTTTGTCAAGCGATTCGCCGCCAGCAAGATGGGTGTTCCATCCACTTGATAGATGATCCTGGCGCCTTGACGCCTCTTAGTTGCGCCTTCTAGAAACCGAGCGCATTCTCATTCGTACCTCCAAGTATCAGCTGGGTTGCTCATGGCAGCTTTAATGGCCTGAACACTTACCGTAACGAGGGCAATGAATATCGCCAACATTGCTGAGACCAAATAGACCACGGCAGTCATATCAATATGGTATGCAAAACTGCTGAGCCACCGACTCATGACAATCCAGGCAATCGGCCAGGCCACGAGATTCGCCACCGCAATCAAAATCACAATTTCCCTGGAAAGCAAAGCCAGTATGTTGGGAACAGAAGCGCCCTTCACTTTTCGTACACCAATCTCCTTGACACGCTGTAAGGTGTTGAAAGTTGCCAGGCCGAACAATCCAAGGCAGGCAATGAAGATCGCGAGGCCTGAAAAAACGGTGAAAAGTTGTCCCTGTTTCTGCTCAGCTTCATACAGTTTCTGGTATCGATCGCTGATAAACTGATAGTCAAATGGACGAATGGGCAGAAATTCCTTCCATGCTTTTTGCAGGTGCTCGATACCTTCCTGCACGTTGTTTCCGGAAATTTTTACCGAGATATTATTAAAATTTGTTTCTGAAATAAAGAAGACCATGGGCGCAATCTCCTCGTGTAAAGATTCGAAATGAAAGTCTTTCACCACACCGATCAACTTGCCCTTGGTGCCACCATAAAGAAAGTCACCATTGACTCCTTCCTCATTCGATTTCCAGCCAATCTGTTTGACCGCTGCTTCATTGATAATAAAAGCCAGGGAATCATCGGTTGGGATCGACTTTGAAAAATTTCGACCAGCCGCAATATTGATTCCGTAGGTATCAAAGAATTCATAGTCTGCGGCCACATATTTAAGCCCTATGCCAGAATCCATCAGGCTATCACCCTTCATGACACTTGCGTTTCCCTGAGAATCCAACAATCGGCCGGTGGGGATTCTTGACGAAAGACTAACATTTTTGATGGAGGATGACTTTGTGAGTTCGTTATAGAACGAATCATAACCTTCCTCCAGCTCAGAATACAATGGTAGCGTGACCACTTTGTCCTTATCAAATCCCAAATCCTGCGTATTGAGGTAATCAAGTTGCTGAGTCGTTATTACTGTTGCAATGATCAGCACGATAGAGAGAGCAAATTGAGTGATCACCAATACCTTTCTGACTTCTCCTTTGCCTTTGATGGATCGTTGTTGGCCTTTGAGAACCATTACTGGTTTAAAAGAAGATATGACAAAGGCCGGATATATCCCCGCAAGAATTCCGACGAACAATGCAGATGAAACCAGACCGACTAAGATGGGCCAGTTGCTAATGAAGTCCAGAACAAGCGTTTTATGGGTAAAATTGTTCAGCCAGTTGAGGGCCAATGTTGAAAATGCAACTGCCAATATCAATGCAAAAAAAGCGACCAGTATGGATTCTCCAAGAAATTGGAGGATCAACTGGTTCTTATGGGCACCAACCGCTTTGCGCATCCCTACTTCTTTAGATCGCTTGGTGGCCCGGGCCGTTGATAAGTTTACAAAATTAAAGCCGGCAATGAGGATGATGAACAAACCAATCACACTCATCATGTAAACATTGTTGACGTTTCCATTTACTTCAAGCTCATCGTCCAAATGAGACCGGAGATGAACGTCGGTAACCTTTTGCAGAAAAAGAGTTGTACCTCTTGATGCTACAAAATTTGCCGGGGCTCCAAAGTTAGCCTTGGCATAAGTCCCATAGTGCTTGTCGAGGAAGGCGGGGAATTGAGCTTCCAGCTTTTTGGGATCCGCACCCTCATCGAGGAGGAGGTAGGTGCTGAAAGAGTTGTTGCCATAATTAGTCTCAAGGTTCTTTCGCCCATAAATCGTACTGTCATTGAGGGTGCTAAAAGAGACCATGAATTCAGGGTGCCAGTGCGATTGCAAAGGAAAGTTCTTGAATACGCCCGTTACTTCAAGATCTATCCGTCTGTCTACCTTCAGATGCTTACCGACAACGTCTGTACTCTCAAAATATTTGTAAGCGGCTTTCTCAGAAAGCATGACGGTGAAAGGTCGCTCCAATGCGAGTGCCGGATTGCCGGCCAGCACCGGAATATCAAAGATCTTGAACAGGTCAGGCTCTGTCATGTACACCTCATTCTCAGTGGCGATTTTGGTTCGTTCGCCATTCTCCTCAATGGCCATGACCATGTTGTTTTGCAGTGTTCGGGCCATCGCCTCAATTTCGCCAAAGTCATTTTTTAAAAGCGGTCCAAAGGGAGGAGCCACGGAAGCCAGGTGAAGATTAGGGACTCCGTCCGAGCTGAGGAAGTTCCGAGTAACACGATACGTGCGGTCTGCGTTGGTGTGGTATTGATCATAACTCACCTCGTCCTTCACGAACAAGTAAATCATCAGTGCCGAAGCCATGGCCAGGGCCAGTCCGGCAATGTTGATGGTTGCTGTTAGTTTGTTTCTGAAAATGCTGCGGATGGCGGTCTTAAGGTAGTTTTGAAACATAGCAGATTACTTTAATGATAGAAAACTCTGACTTTTTCGTTTGGTTACAAAAATATTTACTACAACATGGGAAATGCCTGTCCACCATTTGGAGTGACCAGACTTTTCCAGTCAATTCTTTACCAATTTCAATCCAAAAAAGAATCGCGAAAAAATGAGGTCTACAGTGATATGTCCAAACGACCTGTGCGCCTTCGACCAATAGATGTGCGGTATTGGACTACCTTTCTTTGCTGGGATCCGGTTAATTAAAAGATGGTCATGCGCTTTTTATAAAGCTTACTTACCAATGATCGGATTCGCTGCTGCAGCTTTTTGCCTTACAAATTGATTAAGGATATACATCATTCCAATGGTGATCATCATGGCCCCGACCACGACATATCCAAGTGCAGGGTAATTCTCCAGTCTGCCGCTTTCAGTTTGTACCACGATCAAACCGGCGATGGCAGTGGCTACCCCTCCGGAAATCTGCTGGATAGATGAATTGATCCCCATGAAAGCTCCGCGGTCTTGCGGTACTGGGATCGCCGTCAGGAGGGCGGAAGCGGAAATCATGCGGGCAGAAATACCAATAAACAACAACACATTGATACCAATCACCATCCAAAGCGGTGTGATACCGAGGTTACAATAGATTGCCACCATGATCATGCTCAAGATGGACCCTATGACAAACATCTTATATTTTCCCATTTTGTCGCTTAGCCTTCCGGCCAATGGCCCTGTGATGATGGTGAAAACACCGGTAATCATGTACAACATGGGCAGTTGCTCCATCGTAATCCCCAGGTTGTTGATGCCAAACGTACTGCCGAAAGGCAT
>JAYVRH010000668.1:0-3461 GCA_043776495.1 Cyclobacteriaceae bacterium | reverse complement strand
TGTGGTTGGAAATTGGGCAGAATGTAAATATTCCAATCGCCGGATACTATGCAGACCCGGATGTGTTGGATGTATTCCAATATGAATTGGAATATGGCGATCCGCGAACGGCATTGAATGAACCATACAGTGTGGTGCTGACAAAAAAGACTGCGAAGAAACTTTTTCGACAGGAGAACCCCGTGGGCGAAACATTCAAAGTGGGCGTTGAGGGGCCATACAAAGTTACTGGGGTTCTTAAGGAAACGAGCCACAAAACGCACATTGCATTTGACGCTTTTGCCAGTATTGCTACCATAAAAAGTCTGGCAGCCCTTGGCAAGCAAAATAAAGACCTCGACAACGGCTTGAAGGGCAAAGATCTCGACAACTGGTATAATTATACAACTGGCTGGGTTTATGTACTTCTTGAGGAGGGAAAGACTATCGCAGACCTCGAGCCAAGCCTTAACAAAATCGAAAAACAATACTTCACCACCCTCACCAATCCCGATACTCAACGGAAAGTGACGTATGCACCAATCAATCTAATGAACATTACACCGGGATCAAATATGAACAACGCGATCGGGCCAGTGCTCCCTTGGATTTTTGTGTACTTCTTCGCTGGCTTGGCAGGTGTGGTGATGCTTACATCATGTTTCAACTTTACCAATCTCTCCATTGCGAGGTCATTGACCAGGGCTCGCGAAATCGGGGTGCGTAAAGTAACGGGCGCGGCCAGGCGGCAGATTTTTCTTCAATTCCTTTCTGAGTCCGTAATCGTGGCCTTGATTGCCCTATTCGTTTCCATCATGCTTTTGATTGTATTGAAGCCCCTGATCCTTCAACTGAGCTTTGCCCAGATGATGCGATGGGACCTTGAAGCCAACTACTTTATTTACGGCATCTTCCTGGTCTTTGCGATTGCCGTGGGTATCCTGGCAGGATTTTTCCCAGCCGTTGTTCTCAGCGGCTTTCAACCTGTGAAAGTATTGAAGGGGCTGAATACGATGAGGTTTTTTACAAGCATCCGTCTGCGCAAGACCTTACTCATAGCCCAATTTTCTTTCTCCCTAATTTTTATTCTATCGGTCATTGTGGTATTTAACCAGCTTCAATTATTTCTTCGCTCGGATCATGGATTCAATATGGAAAATATCATGATGGTGGGCCTAAGCAATGCTTCTCCGGAAACAATAAAAACCGAATTGTTAAAATACCCAAACATTGAAAGCGTATCTGCAGTTTCACACATTCCTGCGGCTGGCATTAATTACGGAGAAGGATACAAAAGATCTCTTGAAGAAAAGGAATGGACTGATATTTCATATTATTCTGTGGACGAGGACTACCTCAGGAATATCGACGTTGAACTTTTAGCCGGTTCCTATTTTACATCACAAAATGGTGCCTCTAAAAAGAATCTTATCGTACTCAATGAGACGGCTGTAAAAGCATTTCATTTCGACTCACCCCTGGAGGCAATTGGGCAGGAGGTCATTGTCAAAAATGATTCTTCACGCAAACAAATTATTGGTGTGGTGAAAGACTATAACCATACGATGCTTATGGAAAGGCTTGAACCCATGGCACTTATTTATAATCCAGATGAATTCAGGTTGATACAGGTGAAATACACCGGAACGTTCGAACAAGCGGGCAAGACCATTGAGGCTGGATGGATAAAGATAAATCCTGGTTTGAAAGTTGACTATAAAGATTTCTATGCAGAAATACACAAGATTTATGACATCATATTCGGCGACCTGGTGAGCATTCTAAGCGTAATTGCTTTCCTGGCCATATTGATTTCATGTTTGGGTCTGCTAGGAATGGCCACCTACACGACCGAGACCCGGGTAAAAGAGATTTCCATCAGGAAGGTGTTGGGCAGCAGCAATGCATCGATCATCTATCTACTTTCAAAAGGATTTGTAGCAATCCTTTTAATCTCGATTCTCATTGCAGTACCAGCCGCCTTCTTTATCAATAATATGTGGCTGGAGCAACTTGCCTACCATGTTTCCATGGACGCCATTACAATTTCATTAGGAGTACTTGCCCTGATGATTTTCGGAACTGTAACGATTGGATCGCA
This sequence comes from Cyclobacteriaceae bacterium, assembly GCA_043776495.1. GTDB lineage: Bacteria > Bacteroidota > Bacteroidia > Cytophagales > Cyclobacteriaceae > ELB16-189. Next base: position 1,381 of record JAYVRH010000668.1, on the reverse strand, counting down.
AACTTGGAAGGCCGCCTACATCAATCCGGTGGATAACTTGAAGAGTGAGTAGGGGTAAATGCATTCACCACAAAGAGCATGGAGAGCACGAAGAAACACAGAGAATGACCTACATTATCTCTGTGCTTTGTCTGTGTGCTTTGTGTCCTCCGTGGTGAAGTGTATTCCCGATCAAATATTCAGATACTTCATCAGCATATCGAGTCGTTCCTTGCTGTCATCATCGTGAGGCGCCTCCTGGTAGCGGCCTATGACACGATATCCAAACCGTTCGAGCGTAGCTACAATGCGGGAAAGGTCAAGCTGATTGATTTTCAGCGTGACTTTGATTTTACCTTTGTCAAGCGCATCTTCCATCATATTGCTGCTGATCACCTTGGCTTTGTTCTCTTCAACATAACGACTGATTTCCGCCAGGGAATAATCTATCAGATCCATCGACAGCACGAGGATCCCACCTGGCATCTGGACAGAAGCGGTTTGGGCAAAGGAGGCGACGACATCTTGCACAGTAATAATTCCGGTATATTGGCCTTCTTCTGTTACGACTCCCACAATGTTGAGTTTGTGTTCGCCTGCAATTCTCAGGATGTCAAAAAAATGAGACTCAAGTCCAACGACGCAGCCTTTCCCCACTAAGTCAAAGTCTCCAAGATTCTTATCAATATCGTTTGATTCAAGAATAATTTCTTCTGATATAAATCCCAACAATATCCCGCCTTCTACGACCGGCAAGTGACTGCAGCGAAATTCCTCCATCCACACAATAGCCTTGTGCGAATCGTCTGTCACTTTCAACGGCGGAATCATGTGGTTGATGAGTTCTTCTGCGATCATGCTATGCTCGTCAAATTAATTCTTGTCTCTCAATAACATTCCCATTCAATTCCATATTAACATCTTTCCCAACAGTGGGCAGTAGGCATCCCGATAGCCATCGGGAGCAGTAGGCAAAGGTTTTGTTACGTGCTGATCATCCATTACTTCCTTAATTTTCTTCATAAGACTTATTTTATATCAAGACTTACTTGCGTGATCGAGGCCACTCCTGTCTAAACCGTTTGAAGTGAGGTGCTCAAAAACTCTTCTACAATTTCATTAAATTTCTCTGGGTGTTCCATCATCGGAGCATGGCAGCATTTATCAATGAAGTGCAACTCAGAGTTTGGGATCAGTCTGTTAAATTCATAGGCGACCATCGGTGGTGTAATTGTATCGTTTAATCCCCAAACAAGCAAAGTAGGAACCACGATTTGATGCAAATCGTTTGCGAGGTTATTCCGCTGCGCAGATTTAGCGATGGCCACAATGCGCATGCATTTTGGGATGCTTTTGGTAGTTTCAAAAACTTCGTCCACCAACTCTTTTGATGCGACCTCCG
>JAYVRH010000667.1:0-12018 GCA_043776495.1 Cyclobacteriaceae bacterium | reverse complement strand
GGTGGTTGAAAAGTTATACCTACAAAACTGAGGTGGGTGTCTTTGTTTACCTGGTGGCAGGAGTGTCCGCCTTTCTCCTTGCATGGATCACCATGAGTGTTCAATCCTTTAAAGCAGCAACAAATAATCCAGTGAATTCTTTGAGGAGCGAGTGAATCAATTGACAGTTAACAATGGGCAATTGACAAAGTGTTGATTATTGTTATTGGTGTAATCGTTCTAAGACAAATCCCCATTGTCAATTGTCAACTACTTCGTATCCCTCATCAACTGCTCAAAAAACCAAATGGCAGATTGATAGCTTTCTAAACTGACTCGCTCATCAATTCCGTGGAAACCAATGGGGTCAATCATCGGACTGAACTTGATGATGCCCGTGGAAACTTCATTGAAATACCTTGAATCCGTTCCTCCAATCATAAGAAAGGGTGATGTAATCGTGTTTGAGAACGTTCGCTTAATTGTTTCATCCACTTTTCTATAGGCAAAACTTTCCTCAGAAGTTACCTCAGAAGCTTCCGAGATAAAAGCGAGTATTGAGTTCACCTGAACGCGGTCATCGTGAATAAGGTCTTTCACTTTCGCAATGACCATCTCTGATTTATCACCTGGCAAAAGGCGCAAGTTCACAGTGACTTTCGCAACAGTTGGTACAACATTATCTTTTATACCTGCTTTGAAAATTGTTGGCACGATGGTGGTTCGCACGAAGGCATTACCGGAGGCCGTCTTTTCATAAATTCCAATAATCACGCTTTTGAACAGCCAGCCATTGGCAAATACAAGCTTTTGCATGAATGGCATTTCAGGGCCAATGTGCTGCAGGAATCCGTCTGTTGATTCCGAAAACTCAGCATGAAATGGCTTCTCCCGAAGCTTAACCAACGCCTTCGCCAAAATATCAATGGAGGTTTCCTGATCGGGCATCGAAGAGTGACCACCTTTTTTTTCCACCACCAATTCAAGCGACAAGTAACCTTTTTCTGATGTGCCAATGAGTGCTACCGGTATAGTCATCCCGGGAACCTTATCTTTTGTAATGATTCCTCCTTCATCCAACACCAGGTTAGCTTTGACTCCGCGCGATTGCAGTAATGCGGCCATAGCTCGGGCACCTACGCCTCCCATCTCTTCATCATGTCCGAAAGCAAAGTAGATTGTCTGTTCGGGCTGATATTTTTCCGCGATCAGTTTCTCAGTCGCCTCCATGATACTCATCAGGTTGATCTTATCGTCTGTGGTGCCGCGGCCCCAGATGAAATCATCTTTCACCACGCCGCCAAAAGGATCTACTGTCCACATGGTTTTTGTTTCTTCCTCAATCGGAACGACGTCCTGATGTGCCATGAGAACAATGGGAGGCAACGCCAGATTTTTTCCTTCCCACTTGTACAGCAAACTGTAGCTGGCCACACGCTCACGCGAAAGCGTTGCATGAACGAGCGGGTACGTGGTCTCGAGGAATTTATGAAAACCAAAGAACGCTACTGTGTCTAACTTTGCCGGGTCGCCATAGGAAATGGTTTTGTATTTGATTGCATCCTGAAAGTGCTGTAGCGCCTGACCGGGTATTGCCGGAGCGGGAGCCGCATCGACTGAAAGCTGTCTGGATTTAAACTGAAGTGTATTGAAAAGTAAAACTCCCAACAGCACCAAAAGTGCTACGAGCAGAAAAAGCAGGGTTCGTTTAATCATGACTATTAATGTTTCTTTAACCTATATCATCAAATTCACCTCGTTCTAATTTCGCAACAAATACCACAACTGCTTGCCGAAGTTGGCGGCGCAGGGGCAGGTATTACCACAGATAGATTCATCTGTGAAAATTGGTTCAATCTGTAGCTATTTATATCGCCTACCTTTCTTCATCACAATTCCAACATTTTGCAACAAATCAATATGCCTTAGCACATCACCCTTAACTGCAATGATATCCGCATATTTTCCCTCACTCACGGTGCCATAATCTTTATCAACACCCATGGCAACCGATGGCCAGTATGTGCCTGCCCTAATCGCGTACATCGGGTCAAAGCCAAACTTATTCACCCATACATCAAATTCATTCCATGTACTCTGACTATGAAACTTCATCGGGATGCCGCTATCCGTGCCGATCAGCAATACAACTCCAGCATCTTTTAGTTGTTTCACCTTTCGCTCTAGGGTTGGCCTTCTAATTGGATTAAGCTGGAAGTAACTGAGTTGTCCTGGCTTGGCGATGGATTTTTTAATGTCTGTGATGATCGTATCCGGCAGATCGAGATGCCAGGAATCATTGTCCAGACTTTCAGGATTGTCGCGCAGGTATTCAAAATTATAAAGGCCTTCCACTGTCGGGGTCCAGAAAAGTGGGCCAAGACTCATCTGTGCAGTCCGTTCTTTTATCAGTGCCAAAATATCTTCGGGGTACTCCGGGGCAGCTGCAAGACCCGTGTGCTCAAAACAATCAACACCTGCTTTCAGTCCTCTTCGGATTTCTTCCGGCCGGTGTGAGTGAGCCACTACTTTCAGTCCATTCTTGTGAGCTTCATCTACCACGGCCACCACCTCTTGCATCGTCATCTGGTCCTGATCGATGAGCTTGATGCAATTCACACCGGCCTTCGCTAATTGCTTAACCTTTGCGCGTCCATCTGTTTCTCCATTCACGCCCCAGCGAAAAGCATCGGTTCCAGGATATGGTGCATGTTGAATGAACGGTCCTGACATGTACATCGTCGGACCAGGAATTTCGCCTTTGTTAATTCTGTCGCGCACGGCAATGCTTGCCTCCAGCGGACCGCCAAGGTCACGTGCGCTCGTGATGCCGGCCATGAGAAGTTGGTGTGCGGATGCGGGCATAATCACATCTCTTGCGGATTTCAAATACTTTTTGTCCCAATGTGCATAGTCGCTGTGACCATTGATGTAAAGATGAACGTGCATGTCCCACAGTCCAGGCAAAACACTCATCCCTTCTGTTGTGATCACTTCGGCTCCCTTTGGAATTTCAATCTGACCAACCTGGCCAATTGCCTTGATTCTTTCACCATCGACAATGATTACGCTGTTTTGCAATGGCTTCCCACCAAAGCCATCGATGAGTGTACCACCCACGAGCGCCTTGGTTTGGGCCACGCCTTGAAATACAATGACCGAAAGAAAAAGAAGTAAAATTTTCCACATGGTGTTTAGGTTTGGAGGGTTAAAGAAAAACTTATGGATGAGATTTAATGGTTTAACAAAGGGAAACTATTCATATGCGGACTGAGGTGATGATTTTTGACAAGTTGTGCAAAACTTGTTCGAGGTTTTGGTTACGATTTTACCCTAAATTAATAATCTAAAAGGAGCCGTCAGTTACTGATTCGGCTGCACCCCAAAATCACCCCTCAGCATTCGATACCGCTTCCTCGCCTCTGCAGCATACACACTGCCCGGAAACTTGTCAAGGAAAGTACGATAGATCTCCATGGCCTTCTCTTTGTTATGCAATTGACGTTCGTAGATTTCTCCCTGGAGAAAATAGGCGTCGTCTGCAAGGATGTCATCTCCATAGACATCAAGGATCTTTTGAAGAAGTGCTATTGATTTCTCAAACTCACCCTGCTTCATTCTTAGATTAGCCTCCAGCCAATAGACATCATCCAAAATGCTGCTGGTTTGAGTCATGCTCGGCGGACGAACACTTGCCCCTTTATTCGACGAATCTGCTCGAATGCCAGGATTATTGGAAACAATTGCAGCAGGTTCCTGCTCTTTCGTTAGAACTGATATTTTATCGAGAGCCTCCTGCGTTTTATTCTGGTATAGCAACAGTTCAATAGTTGCAAACTCTTTTAGAGCTGTCCCCGTAGAATCAAATGCTGTATTTTCCTTGATGAGCATGCTTAAGTCCATCGCATCATTGGCGATTTCTCTGGTAGTCGCTTGCTTTAAGATGTCAAGATGTTCCTGCGCCAGTCTGAAATCTCCTTTATAGTAGGACAGCTTGGCATTTCTAAGTTTGGCTTCATAGCCTAGCGGTGCATCTCTTTGATTTTTTTCCACTTGCGAATACAGGAGTGTGGCCTCCCACGGTTCTTCTTTCAATAAATAGATGTCGCCCATCTCCAGTTTTGCTTTTGCCTTGAGGTAAGCAGGTACCCTCGGATGGTTCGCAAGGGCTGTCATTTTATTGATGGCGGAGTCTTTCTCATCCAGGAAATAGGCATGCAGCAGCGCTTCGTTGAGGATGGCCTCAAAGCTGTTAGCGTTATCAGGATAACGCGTTATGAACATTTGGTACTCCTTGGTCAGATAGCGCACAGAATCCCGATTGACGGGGAAACTTCGCTTCACTTTTGCCTCCCGTGCCCGGATGAGGCCGAGTCGGGCAGGCAAATAATTTTCAGTGTTGGCAAATTCCTTGATGACAAATGAGAAGCTGCGATCAGCATTTTCATAGTCTTTGTTATTAAGCGCTATTTGGGCAATTTCAAGTGTCTTGGAGTTTTCCTTCCGAAAGCGCTTGTCATATGCCCTAGCCTGAATAAATGCTCCATAAAAGTTCTTCTGCTGGAGGTTCACCCATATCAACAGATCCGAAAATACTTCCGAATCAGGATGTTGTTGAACCTTATCATAGAGCATTCGCTCCAGGCTTTCCAGCTCGTCAGGTTTATTCAGAAATAACTGAAGCAAATTCTTTACATAGTTGAGGTTGGAAGGCGATTGTGTGATATAATTAAGATATTCCTGAACCATTTCATCACGCTTGCCCTGCATGCGATATAAGTTGGCCATCTCCAACGTAAAAAGGGCGGGATTGGCCATTGATTGCCTTAACTCTTGCAATGTCAGGACAGCATAGTCGGGCAGATTGTGCGAAGCGAGGTAATCAGAAATGGATTTTGCACGGTACACATCCGTCAAAGAACTTTTTATTAATGCCTTGAAATACTTATCAGCCTTCTGAATGTCGCCCGCCCGAACATAAACCACCCCGAGATCAACACGGTAAGAAATCCTGTCATCTACTTTGCGAAGCACTTTCTCAACATAATCTTCAGCTTCTTTATATCTGGCCATGTCCAGTAACAGGTTAAAATAGTTGTTATAGATCGCCGCGGTATTGTCGGCGTTGCGCGAAAGTTGTTGATACATTGCAAGCGCTTTTTCCTTGTCGCCCTTCAAAAAATACTCATTTGCAATTCGAACTTCAGAATCCTGAGCGAGAAGATAAAGGGGAGTATTCCACAGTAAACAGAGTAGTATTACTTTATTAAATTTTAAAATTAAATTATAAGAGTAATAAGGGTTGTGCATTTGTTAATAAAGGTGAAGTGTTAATGAAGGGGAGGTTATTGTGGGTTGTTTTGTGGATGACTAGTTATAAAATGAGGTTTATTTCGATGGGTTAGAGTACTTGTTCACAATTGGTCGATTTCGTTCTTGAGTTTTGCACAATTGTATTGATGTTCATAAATGCTTGGATAACTGCTGAGAAGTGATTCTTGATCTGACTCATTGACCTTGATTATTCAAAGTTACAAATGATCCAGCGGGATTGCGAGACTTATCCACAAGTTGTCAGAACTTGATCGTCAACGGTCCTAATTCCCAGTTGGCCCGGATTGGAAAGGTGATTTTGCCATCGGCGGTCTTGTAATAGATGATTTGTTCGGGCTCTTCATTTTTGAAAATGTTTCCTGGATCCCAGAGCCCGTTTTTGTTTTTGTCGATGATGGCTCGAAGTTGACATTCTCCGGGTAGAAGATTTGTCAGTGTCGATTGAGTTTCATTTTGGATGCTATTTAGAATTTTGCCGTCTCGGCTTAATAGTTGTATGATAAAGTTTTTCTCAATGGTTTCTGTTTTAATAAGGAGTATTCCTGATTCTTCTATTCTCCGGACGGGTATGGGTAGGGAAGAACTTTTGCTACTGTCATTGTCGATTGAGAGCAGGAAAGCTGGTTTAGCCGTTAGGCTAAGTGCCTTATATTTTTTAAGTAATTTCTTGTCCAGTTCTTTTGTTAACGTGATTTGTTTTTGATGGAGATTGATAGAAATATCTTGTTTCGAAAAGTTGATTCTGTTGATGGTGTCTAATGGTATAAAAAGACTGTCGAAGTCGATACGAGCTAAGGGCTTATTGAACCTAAGAGTAGTTTGGAGCTTCCCAGTTTCTTCAATGATGTTTGGTTCTCCCAGAGACCATTTAAAGTCCTCCTTAATTGGTTTTGTTGATCCTTTTTTGATGAAGAAGACTGAATCCGTGTTATTGAAAAGACTGTCAGTGGCATTAAGATGTAATTGAATACTGTCATTTGAATAGGTGGGGTTCCAGACAACGATTTCTGTTTGATTGTCTCCATAGGACTCTGTAAGTGAACTATCGCTGGCAATGGTATATTCTGTTGTGTATTTGTTAAAGCGTATTCGGGTTATTGCACCTGAGTTTCGTATTGATGTGACTTTGAGAGGACGTGAGTCGAGCATTATTAATCCTATCTGTATTGAATCGAGATTTTGATTTAGGATTAACGAGGAAGACTTAAAGCCGTATCGTTCGGTGCGGCTTTCAACCTTTAGGTTCTTATTCTTGTCGTCGAAGGCGTAGATCTTATACTGATTGGATTTAATGTTTGACAGGGTGAAGTCGCCCGCTGAATCGGTTTTGGTAAAGTAGCCTGGTACATCTGTGAAGATGTCGAATGTGTCTGATGACATGAGGGCAACTGTAATCTTTTCTAAGGGTAGGCCCTTTAATAAATCTTTTGTGTTGCCTTTGATGCTTAGCGAATCAATTGAATTGCCGGTACTAAATGCTAGTTTGAGATTTTCAGGACTATTGCTTTCGGTTACATCTTGGATCCCTTCCTGGAAGATAATACTATAGGTTGTGCTGTCTTGCCAGCCATCTTTTGGTGTGATGATGACCTTGGTTCCTTTGGCGACGAAGTCGATCGTCTTGCCGGGTGATGGGCTTATGACAATTTCTTCTTTTGGATTATTGAGCTTTATCAATTCATTGAAAGTCAGTTCAACCGTTTTGCCTTTGTAGTTTATTTGGTTGCTGTCTGGTGATGACTTGATAAGGATGGGAGGTGTTGTATCCTTTGGCCCACCTGTAGGAGTGGTGAGGCTTGCGCAACTGTAAAGCAAGAACGCTACTGCCAATAGATTTGAAAATCTATTTCTCATTTCTGTACGAGGTAAATTAGACTTGAGTAATTCATGCTTGTAGTTGCTTTGAGATTAGATTGGTAACCGCGCATGAAACCCTTCAATGCAATTGAGGGTGACATTTGACCATTTGCACGATTTTTTTCACTCAGAAGGCTGACATAGTATGAATCTAGTTTCATCGGAATTATTTTTTTTAACCGAAGACCAGAATTCTTTATGAGTGTTTCCATATTGTCTTTTGAGAAATGCCAAACATGCCTGGGTACGTCGTAAGCGGCCCATTTTTCTTTGTAATGAGTTGCGTCAAACGATTGCCAATTGGGGACTGCAATAAAAATGATGCCATGATCATTTAGTAGTGCTTTAAGTTTTTCGAGGGTTGACTGCAAATCATAGATATGTTCAAGGACATGCCAAAGGGTAATTACATTAAATTTTATATCTGGAAGTTTTTCAAGTGATTCTACTACCTGGATTGCGGATGTTTTGGCCCTCGCATCTGGCGAAGGTTCCACACCGCATACTTCGGTTCCTTGTTTTTTGCAAAAGGAAAGAAAATGTCCAGTACCGCTTCCAACATCGAGAATCTGACCGGCATTTACATAATGTTTGATGAGGCTATATTTCCACCGCAAAGTTAATTGCCTGATTATCAAGTAGATATAATCATATAGGCCAGTGGCAGTCGATGTGTGCGAGATATAACTTTTGGATTGATAGTAAGTGTCAGCGGTGTGTTGATCAGGCCGTGGGTTTGTCATGACCATGGAACAGTTCGTACATTGTTCCACATGAAACGTCTCTCCAGTCGTGGTGTAATCCTTACAGACTAAAAATGGTTTATAGGATTTGCCTTTACAGACGGGGCACTGCGCTACAAGTTCTAATGACATTACTTGCCGAGATAAACAGTCATGACAGATACGTCGGCGGGGGTTACTCCGCTGATTCGTGACATTTGTCCTATGGTGGCTGGCTTCATCTTTTTTAGTTTCTCACGGGCTTCCGATGACAAGGCTTTTACCCTGTCGTAATCGAAATCTGGATGTATGTTGTAAGCATCAAGACTTTCAATTTTTTCCGCCATTTTTTGCTCCCGCTCAATGTAGGGTTCATACTTTACGAGTATTTCCGCTTGTTCAGCAACTTCTTTTGAGTACGTATTGATGAGATCAGCAAGCGACGGGTGAAGTTGTTGCACTTCCTTCACTCCTATCTCAGGTCGTTTCAAAAGATTTGTGATTGAGTTTTTTTCTCGAATTGGAGATGAGTTTATTCTAGCCAGGTTCTCGTTTATTTCTTCAGGTCCGATTTTGGTAGATGATAGTTGGTGAAGGATTTCTTTTAGTCCTTTTCGTTTATTGACAAGGGCTTCCAACCTCTCCATGCTGGCTAAACCAATATTATACCCTTTTTCTGTTAATCGTAAATCAGCATTGTCCTGGCGGAGCAATATTCTGTATTCGGCCCGCGATGTAAACATTCTGTAAGGCTCGAGTGTGCCTTTGTTAACAAGATCATCGATCAGGACCCCAATGTAGGCCTCCGATCGCTTCAACACGAATGGTTCTTTCGAGTGTACTTTGTTGTGCGCGTTTATACCGGCCATGAGTCCCTGGCATGCTGCTTCTTCGTAGCCGGTTGTACCATTTATCTGGCCAGCAAAGTATAGATTATCAACTATTTGTGTTTCTAGCGTAAGTTTTAATTGAGTTGGGGGGAAGTAGTCATACTCAATTGCATACCCCGGTCTGAACATGCGGACATTTTCAAACCCCGGGATTTTCTTCAAGGCCTTATATTGCACATCTTCTGGTAAGGAAGTAGAAAATCCATTGACATATATTTCGATTGTGTTCCATCCTTCAGGCTCCACAAATATTTGATGGCGGTCCCGTTCGGCAAAACGATTGATTTTATCTTCGATAGAAGGACAGTACCTTGGGCCTATCCCCTGGATTCGTCCTTGGAACATGGGTGATTTATCAAACCCCTTTTCGAGCTCGCTGTGCACAGCAGGGTTTGTATAAGTGATCCAACAACTGAGCTGCTTCTGAAGTGGTTTTGTTGAGGAGAGAAACGAAAATTTTCCAGGTTCTTCATCACCTTTCTGCTCTTCCATTTTGGAGTAGTCCAGGGATCTTCCGTCCACTCTTGGGGGAGTGCCGGTTTTCATCCTTCCGGATTCAAACCCAAGAGCTGTTAAGTTTTCTGTAAGGCCTGTTGCTGCTTTTTCTGCTGTTCTCCCTCCTCCAAAATTCTTTTCACCGATATGGATTTTGCCATTAAGGAAGGTTCCATTGGTCAGGACGACTGATTTTCCCCGAATTTCAATACCCAATGCTGTTGTTATGCCTACAACTCTGTTCTCTTCTACGATCAACCCTGAGACCATTTCCTGCCAGAAGTCAAGATTCTGTGTTCTCTCAAGCATCATTCTCCATTCTTCGGAGAATTTCATTCTGTCATTTTGAGTTCTAGGGCTCCACATTGCTGGTCCCTTGGATCTATTTAACATCCTGAACTGTATCATTGACCTATCGGATACTATTCCTGAGTAGCCACCGAGCGCATCAATTTCTCGTACAATTTGGCCTTTAGCAACACCGCCCATTGCAGGATTGCATGACATCTGGCCTATTGTGGTCATATTCATGGTAACCAATAAGACTTTTGAGCCCATATTGGCAGCAGCTGCAGCAGCCTCACACCCGGCATGGCCGGCTCCGACAACAATTACATCGTATTCAGGAAACATATTCTGGTATGTTTCATGTGAAACCTGCCCTTTTCCAGGGAGTTTCACGTGAAACTTATTTCAACAAAGATAGGCAAGCTTCTTCTTTCCTTCGCATTTGAGCCTTTTGTGTTGTGCTCTTATCCTTATAGCCAAGAAGGTGCAGTAGGCCGTGGACTATGACCCGCTTCAATTCGAGTTCAAATGGCTGCTTGTATTTTCGAGCATTTTCGCGAACCCTTTTGACACTGATATAGATTTCCCCATGGATAAGACCATCTTCAGAAAAATCAAAGGAGAGGATATCAGTGTATGTGGAGTGGTTTAGGTAGCGCTTATTTAATCCGCGTAAATACTCATCTGAGCAAAAGATATAATTGACCATCCGAAGTGAAGATTTTTCGCGAACGCAAATCTCCTTGAGCCAATTGGAAGTTTTGAGCGGACTAGAAAGTTTAAAAGATATTTTTTCAGAGAAGAAACTAATGCTGGCCATCAGGCATTCATATAAAAGCTAAGTTCAACCACCCTCCCACCATCTTTAAAATCTACTTCATCTGAGAGATGCCGCATTAAAAAAATGCCCCGGCCACCTGGTTTTTCAAGGTTTTCTGGGGATGTGGGATCTGGAAGATTTTCGTAATTGAAACCATCACCCTGGTCTTCAATCCTGAACTTGATGGTGGAATCATCAAGTGAAAGCGATAGAACAACGTTTTTACTAGTGTCATTTCTGCTTCCGTGCTTAATGGCATTATTCACAGCCTCCGTGACTGCGATCATGATATTCCCATATATATCATCATTTAGATCGAACTGATCTTTTGCGTTGTCAATGAAGCTTTCTATCATCCTGATATTCTCAGTAAGGGCAGGGACCTCTATCCGGATGTTCTTCATAGTGATATTAGTTCTGGTTGCCAAGTCTCTTGAAATACTCACTGACCTCTTTCTTATAGTATGGATAGAGTTTCGGAGGCACCGTTTTGAGCAATTCTACTTCTTTTTCCTTTAAACGTAAATATTCTTCAAATGCCTTCGGAATTTCTTTCTGATAATCTTTCGCTGTCTCCCCCTTTCGCTCTTCATCCAACTCTTGCTCTCTCATTGATTTTTCCGACTCCAACAACCTAGTCAAAATCTCTTTTTGCCTGCGGATCGTTTGTTCTGTCAATTGCTTGTTGACAAGATCCAATTCTGTTTGTTCCATTTTGCCCGGAAGGTCGCCACCTAAAGGCTTACCACCCTCCTGCTTGAGTTTCTCCTGCATATCATAAAGGGCCCTTCGAATCCGTTCTTGCTCAGCAGCCATCTTAGCAAGGTCCTCAGATAATTGCCTTCCGCTTTTGCCGCTGTTTTTTATCTGCTCTATTTGCTGGTTGAGCTTTTTCTGCATTTCACCAAGGCTCTGCTGGCCTTTTTGTTTTTTCCCTTTCATCGACGGCATCGCGTTCGCCATCATTTCCATCATCATATCAAAATGATCATTCAGCATCAAAGCAAGATTATTGATGCTGGTCATCGACAACTGCATGTCTGTGCTTGCGTTGCTCTTCTTACGCTCCTTTATATTTTCAACAGCTTTGTCCAGATGCAAATTGAGTTCTCCAACTTCCCGAGTCACCACGGAACCCATGAAAGGATCTTTCTTAGCAAGAGATAACAGGCTGTCTTCCAGCACTTTAGAATCGTCTTTGATCTTTAATTGATTTTGTGAGAGTTGTAAATATTTTGGATCGCTCTGCTGGATTACATTGAAATCTTTAATCAGTGATTCCTGGTCAAAGGAGAGTTTTATTAGTCCATGTATAATTTGTCGAAGTGATTCAAGATTTTGTTGATCAATTTCCATCTCCATTGAGTTTTGCATTCCCTCAAGCTGATCCTGCATCTGCTTCATTTTCTGAATAGATTTCTTCTGTGGAGTGGTCGCTTTTTTAGGATTCCCTTGCTCAAGCGATTCTTTGCTTTGCTTCTCAAGTTCCTTCATTTCATTAATTTCTTCTTCTGTGGGCGTGTTCTTAGGCTCATCCATTTCCTCGCCTAATTTATTCAGCTCATCCACGGTCTTCTTAAATTCATCGGCCTTCTCATTTAATTTCTCTTGTTCTTTGGCCAGTTCTTCCTTT
>JAYVRH010000666.1:0-3471 GCA_043776495.1 Cyclobacteriaceae bacterium | reverse complement strand
TCAATTGCCGAAAGGGTTACGCAAGGTCAACTGGGTACGTTTTGATGCCAACATGGAATCATCAAATTGACTTCATAATTTAGTAACGAAATTCTGGTTCCTTTTTTTGTAGGTTGAGTAAACTTTTTTTCCACACTATGCGAATACTATTCACACTCTCCTTTGCAGCGCTCTTGCTATCAGGATGCAAAGAAAAAGGGAAGCAGCCTGCCACGTTCATCGACCCTGTCTCAAAACACTTTGATTCAAGTCTGCAACCATTTTATCACGGCGTGGCATCAGGGGATCCTCTTCCTGATCGCGTGATCATCTGGACCCGAGTCACCCCGGAGGATTCCATAGCCTCCATCCTGGTCAAGTGGGAAATTGCAGAAGATCCGAACTTCGTCTCAGTCTATCAGTCCGATTCCCTTAGCACCACCCCTTCGCGTGACTATACCGTGAAAATTGATGTTGATGCCCTGAAGCCTGACCAGATATATTACTACCGATTTATCGCCCTTGGAAAAACTTCCATAACAGGCCGAACGAAAACTGCGCCAATCGAAGCAAAGGATAGTTTAAAATTCGCTGTAGTAAGTTGCGCCAATTGGGAGTGGGGCTATTTCAACGCGTACGATAAAATCGCCGATCGTGATGTATTGGATGGTGTCCTCCATCTCGGCGATTACATTTATGAATATGGCACGGGAAAATACGGTGATACTACCATCGGCCGAATCAACATTCCTCCACATGAAGTCGTTTCGCTGCAAGATTATCGTACCCGGTATTCTCTCTATAGGCTTGATAAGGGCTTGCGACGAGTTCATCAGCAACATCCTTTCATTGCCATTTGGGATGATCACGAGATCGCGAATAATTCTTACGTAGGCGGTGCCCAAAATCACCAGGCTGATGAAGGTGATTATGACAAAAGAAAAGCAGCAGCAAAACAGGTGTATTATGAATGGATCCCCATTCGCGAAAGCGATCAACTTTATCGGTCTTATTCCTTTGGGCCGATGGCCGATGTCATCATGCTGGATGAACGGCTTGCGGGCCGCTCGGCTCCTTCGGACAGTCTTACCGATCCAAATTTCAACAGCAAGCAACGCACCATGTTGGGACAGGACCAGTTGACATGGTTTGAAAATAGCTTGAAGAATTCAAAAGCAACCTGGAAAGTCATCGGGAACCAGGTGATTTTCTCCGACCTATATCTAAGTGCTGTCTACCCAAAAATGCCTCGCAACCTTGATTCCTGGGACGGATATCCTGCTGAGAAGAAATCCATCAAAGACTTTATTGTTCAAAATAGAATTGAGAATATTATCATCACCGCCGGCGATACGCATGCCTCATGGGCCATCGAAGCAGCAACAGACGTGAAGAAAACCTATACACCATTTGCAGTTGAGTTTGGGACAACTAGCATCTCTTCGGCGAATGGCGATGAGTACAAAAATGTAGATACTGTCAAGATGTCGGAGCAAGCGCTTTTAAGGAATAATCCTCATGTTAAGTACATCAACGACCGTGACCATGGCTATATGTTGCTTACATTGTATCCATTAAAAACTAAGGCCGAATGGTTTTATGTGAAGACCAACAGAAAACCTGAAACGGATGAATATCTGGCGAAAAAGTTCGAGGTGGAAAAAGGGAGTGTGAAATTGAAATAACTAATTTTGAAAGATGATTAGCATACGACCCATAGCGCTTTCAATTGTCCTGGTTTCTTCATTCTATTTCTCTCACGGACAGGTCATCGGAAAGATATTCCCTTCCATGGATGCTGAAACGGTAGAAGATAAAAAAGTAAATCTCCCCGGCGATGTGAAGGGAAAATATACACTTCTTGGCCTCGCCTACTCTAAGAAATCAGAAGATGAACTAAACACCTGGTTTGAACCTGTCTTTTCAAAGTTTGTTCAGAAAACCAGTGGCCTGATGGCGGGAATGGGCTATGATGTGAATGTGTTTTTTGTGCCGATGTTTACCGGTGTGAATGCGGCAGCCACCGGCACAGCAAAGAGGAAAGCCCTGAAGAACATGGATCCTCAACTTCTTCCCTACATCCTTTTTTATAAAGGTGAGCTAAAGACATACAAAGATGCCCTTGATTTTGAACGTCGTGACATCCCCTATTTCTTTGTGCTCGATCCGGAAGGAAAAATTTTGTATGCTACTTCCGGTTCATATACGGATGAAAAAATGGATGAGGTGGAGAAAGTCATCGACCCATAGACAGGTCTAATTGGGCAGCCGTTGCGGCACCTCACCGGTCACGATGATTCATGGAAGAAGATCTGACCGAAAACAAATACTAGCACGATAAACCGCCGAAAAGGATATCACCTTGACACAAGAGAACCTGGCTTAATGATCACTCTCCCCGTCAGGGCTGGGCGAGATGATGAGGCCCCCAAAAAATACAGCGTTGAGAAATAGCTTATTGGTCCCAAACCAATATCCCCGGAAGTTCAGATCATCCACCATTAATATTGCTCTTCCCTGACCATTCGGGCTCACCACGATCGAAGCTGTATTCTTGATTTTCTCAAGATTGCCAGGATGAACGTATCCGCTCACTCTCGGATTGCTATTGTATCTGGCCACCGTATTAAAAGAGTTTTTGCTTGGTTCCAGAAAAATGGCCGTGTTCCTCCAGACTGGCAACTCGCGGTTCGTATATCCAAAGCCAAGAGGGTGCGTAATGTCCAGATTGGTACTAAAGATCGATCCACCCATGGCCCTGGAACCCAAATACTCTTGTGAAGAAACATAATCAAGTCGCTTGGATTCCTTTTTTTCATCTTCTTTTTTGACTTGCTCTTCCACTAGTTTGTTTTGAATGGCCCAGGTCACTGCACTCTTCAAAAGAATCAATGTACCACCCTGCTGAACCCAGTTCTTGATTTTAGCCACAGCGGCTTCATTCAATAAGTTATAATTCCCCGCAACCATGATGAGGGTGCTGTAGTCGGTGAGTTTCAGTTGGGTGAACTGACTTGTGTTTACTTTGGTAATAGGCATATTCACTTTTGTGTCGAGCAGGTGCCAGATCGCTCCGGCATCTGTGGCCGCTGTGCCCTCACCCACCAGCATCACTATTTTCGGGACAGGCACTGAACGTACATTTGCGCTTCCCAGGTCAATGCCTTCAAGGTTAAACCCTGTCGATACAGGGTAAATCTCGACACCTGCATGCTTAGATGCTGACTGCACCTGCTTAAATAATTCATCGTCATTAATACTTTGATCGGTCACTGGAATCACGATCGTTCCATAACCAAAATTCTTTTTTTCGCCATTTACATTTGTTGAAAATGGCTTAAAAGAAGTTTTTGCAAAAACCTTGTTAGACAACAAGTAGAACAATGCTTTGGGCGCGTAGTAATCATTCCACTCCATTAAATAAGCATACTTTGACTTTGTCACTGGAGCAGGGTTGGCAATAATGTCTTCTGCCTTCAATCGATCTCCTTT
>JAYVRH010000665.1:0-3474 GCA_043776495.1 Cyclobacteriaceae bacterium | reverse complement strand
TTACTTCTCTCTATCAGCGCGCTGGCCATCATTGGAATCCTAATTGGCAATCGCATGTCTAAAGTGATAGCTGGAGATAATCTCAAAAAAGCTTTTGGATGGATGATATTGATCATGGGCATCTATATTCTTTTTAAAGAGATTTAGTAAAGCCCATGAGATAATTCGCCTTCAATCAGCGATGATCAGAATACGGCAATTATCTGCTCACATTCACATTGACAAAACAGATTTCTCAATGATGTCGCAGCTGTCGTGAATCTGTTCTTCGTTAATCACCAGGGGTGGTGCCAATCGAATAATATTTCCGTGTGTCGGTTTTGCAAGCAGTCCGTTTTTGGCAAACGCGAGACATAGGTTCCAGGCAGTTTCGCTCTCCGGTGTGTCATTGATCACAATGGCATTTAAAAGTCCTTTGCCGCGCACCAACTTAACCAGTCCTGATCGTTTATTGATCATTACCGTCATTCGCTCACGAAAAATTGCACCGAGACGCGCTGCATTATCAGCAAGGTGTTCATCTTTTACGACCGCCAAAGCTTCCATGACAACAGCGGCTGCCAATGGATTACCACCAAAAGTAGAACCATGTTCACCGGGTTTGATCACCAGCATTATTTCATCATCGGCCAGAACGCAGGATATTGGTAAAACTCCTCCGCTTAGTGCTTTGCCAAGGATTAGTAAATCCGGCCTTACGCCTTCATGATCGGATGCCAGCATCTTTCCAGTACGTGCGATTCCGGTTTGGATTTCATCCATCATCAGCAATACGTTATGCTGGTTGCATAATTTTCTGGCCGCTATGAGATATCCTTCCTGCGGAATAAATACGCCCGCCTCTCCCTGGATCGGTTCCATCCAAAGCCCACACACCTTCGGGTTTGCGATGGCTTTTTCCAACGCCGCAATATTATCGTACGGTATAATCTCAAAGCCCGGCATGAACGGTCCAAACCCCTTGCGTGCTGATAAATCAGTAGAGGCAGAAATGATCGTGGTAGTTCTTCCGTGAAAATTTTGCTCTACTGCCACAATGACGGCTTCATTGTCGGAGATTCCTTTTTTTGTGTAGCCCCATTTGCGTGCGAGTTTGATGGCGGTTTCATTTGCTTCTGCCCCACTATTCATGAAGAGTGCCTTTTGATAGCCAAATGTTTCACAAATATATTTCTCTGCCAGACCAAGTTTGTCATTATAAAATGCCCTTGATGTAAGGGTGAGCTCTTTCGCTTGTTCTGTCAGGGCACGAATAATTCGAGGATGACAATGACCCTGATTAACGGCACTGTAAGCAGAAAGAAAATCGTAATAGCGCTTGCCATCCACATCCCACAAGTGCACACCCTCCCCTTTGCACAAAACTACCGGCAGCGGGTGATAATTGTGAGCACCATATTTCTCTTCTAACCCGATCGCATCGAGGCCGGAAATGATAGATTCTACCATAAAACAAATGATTTACACAAAGATAATCAGGATTGACCGAACCCGAAGAATGCCAGCCGACTATTCCATTTGCGCTTTTCATTCAGGAAAATCCTCAACATATTTGTGCCCAATCCCGCCCTATCAACCAAAATGAAATACAAACGCATCGTTCTTAAGCTCAGCGGAGAAGCGCTGATGGGTAAATCTAAAACCACCAGCATCGATCACGAGATCCTGGAGCAATATTCAAAAGAGATTAAGGCAGTGAAAGAACTGGGAGTGGAGCTTGCCATTGTGATTGGTGGGGGTAACATTTTTAGAGGCGGGCAAGCCGAAGCTCTGGGCATCGACCGCGTGCAAGGTGATTATATGGGCATGCTTGGCACCGTCATCAACGCCATGGCATTGCAGAGCGCCCTCGAGCGCCATGGTCTTTATACCCGCCTCATGTCGGGCATCAAGATGGAACAAGTGTGTGAACCGTTCATCCGCCGCCGGGCCATCCGTCATATGGAGAAAAAGAGGATTGTAATTTTTGGGGCAGGCATCGGCAATCCCTATTTCACGACAGACTCTACCGCCAGTTTGCGGGCAATTGAAATTCAGGCAGACGTTGTGCTCAAGGGCACACGGGTGGATGGTGTTTACACGAAAGACCCAGAGAAATTTCCAGAGGCCACACGCTATTCCAAACTTTCATTCCAGGAGGCATACGAAAAAAACCTTAATATCATGGACATGACGGCCTTCACGTTATGCATGGAGAATAAGTTGCCGATCATCGTCTTTGATATGAACAAAACCGGGAATTTATTGAAAGTGGTGAAGGGGGAAGAGGCCGGGACTTTGATTAGCTAGTTAAATCAGATCACATTCTTTCTGACTAAAATTTAATTTTATGGAAGAGATTGAACTCTACCTTGATGATGCGAGGGAACAAATGTCGAAGGCCCTGGGCCATGTAAGTGGGGAGATAACAAAAATCCGTGCTGGGAAAGCCAACCCATCCATGTTGGATGGTATCATCGTACCATATTATGGCGCAATGAGTCCCTTAAACCAGATCTCGTCCATCACGTCACCGGATCCGCGCACGTTGTTCATCAAACCCTGGGAAAAAAGTTCTATTCAGGAAATTGAAAAGGCGATCATGGCCGCAAACCTTGGACTTACTCCTCAAAATGACGGTCATCAGGTAATTATCAACATCCCTATGCTTACGGAAGAGCGGAGGAAACAATTGGTAAAACAAGTGCATCATGAGTGCGAACTGGGTAAGGTGGGCATTCGCAGCATTCGAAAAGAAACGAACGAGGCTTTGAAAAAAATAAAAGGTGCGCCAGAAGATGATCTAAAGAACGCCGAGGAAAGCGTTCAGAAATTAACCGACGAATTCATCACCAAAATTGACGCAGCGATGAAAAAGAAAGAGGTCGAGATTATGACCGTATAGTTCATCGGCCCATTCATTGATTTGAAAATTTGAAAATCACCTCAATCAAAATCAATGCACCCGGTCCTTGTTGAATTTGACTCGTTTACGATTTACACGTATGGCTTCTGCATTGCAGTAGGGGCTTTGTTGGGGTTCACTTACATGGCCTGGCAGGGTAAAAAGCTTTTCAAGCTTACATTCGATCAATCGAATACACTTTTGTTAATCCTTGTGACCGGTGGGGTAGTCGGTGGAAAACTTTTTCTGATTTTTGAAGACCCTTCCTTTTACCGCTCCCATCCACAAGATCTTTTGTCAGGAAACGGATTTGTATTTTATGGCTCGCTCCTTACCTGCATCCCGCTCATGCTATGGTATTTCAAGAAGCACATGATTCCCTTGTGGCCCATGCTGGATCTGATGGCCATTGTGATTTGTATTCTTCATGGCTGTGGACGTATTGGCTGTTTCATGGCTGGATGCTGTTATGGAAAGCCCACCGAGAACTTCCTGGGTGTAACGTTTACCAATCCTGCTTGCCAGGCGGACCCCCGAAATACCCCCCTGCATCCCACTCAATTGTATGAGTCCGGTCTCATTTTTATATT
>JAYVRH010000664.1:0-3475 GCA_043776495.1 Cyclobacteriaceae bacterium | reverse complement strand
TGATTTTAACCAGCGCTTCTTTTCTCCAAGCTTCATTCAAAGCACGGAAGGTGCCTGCGATGTTGACTTCGTTGGGGATGATGTTGGTGGCCCCCATTGCAGTAATTTTTCCAAAAGACAAAACGGTAGGTTGTTTTGGACTCGCATTGCGGCTAATGATTTGTTGAAGTGCAATAATGATATGAGAAGCGATAACGATCGGATCAACTGTTAATTCTGGTGCAGCGGCATGCCCCCCTTTTCCTATCACTTTGAGATAAATTTCATCAGAACTCGCCATGTACATTCCTTCCCTGAACCCAATCTTGCCTACAGGGAGTAGCGGCATCACATGTTGCCCGATGATGGAGGCAGGTTTCGGGTTTTCAAGTGCACCATCCCGAATCATATACGATGCACCACCAGGATTTTTTTCTTCACCAGGCTGAAAGATCAGCTTCACCGTACCCTCGAATTGTTCTTTCAAGGAATGCAAAATTTTTGCTGTGCCCAAAAGAGATGCTGTATGAACATCATGGCCGCAGGCATGCATCACTCCAGCATTTTTTGATTTATATTCTACCGTGTTAATTTCCGTGATTGGAAGGGCGTCCATGTCTGCACGCAATGCAACATTCTTTTTGGATGGATTTCTTCCTTCTATCATGACCACAACGCCGGTACCCGCAATCCCTTCAGTTGGGGTCAATCCGAACTCACGCAAAGTATTAGCAACAAATTTGGCGGTGTTGTGTTCTTCATACGAGAGTTCCGGGTTCGCATGCAAGTGCCTTCGCCATTTCACAACTTCCGGCGCATGGGAGGTTGACAACTGTTTTACTGATTCGAGGAGTGACATTAGCGGACCATGATTTTCTCGGGTACCAAAATTGCATTAGGGAAAGTTCGCTTCAACCGCAGCAGGTCTTTCTGTGCCTCAAGTCGTGAGAAATAATTGCCGACACGGACACGAAATTTTGGCTGATTATATTCCAACTCAGCAGTTAAGTCTGAGGCATCTGTGACCATTTGTTTTTTGACCTTCATTGCATCTTCGCGTTTTTGCCCTGAATAAATCTGGATCGTATATCCCTCAATGAATTTGCGCGTAACATTGAACCTGTTGATGCTGTCAAGAACAAAATCTACTTTTTCATTCACATTGTGGGTGGGTATTAACTCGCCCTTTTTTCGCTCCTGAGTCAGTTTCGCAGTGTCAGGCGCATCCGAGAATTTAGGGCGCAATGAATACAGATCTTCGTGGTAATAGGGCTTGCTATTTTTCTGCGCAGCACAGGAAATCGAGAGAATAAGAATTAATACAATGAAAGCTGAATTCTTGTTCATCATATTATTGTTCGACTACGATGCAACGGCCGCTCTTCACATCTTCTTCTACTTTCTTGTATTTCACGTCTTTTAATACCCGGCCATCCGGATATTGCACGGTTACTTTATCATTGCGCCCCGCCATTTTTTCCGACTTAGCGGGCATCACTTTTTGTTCCACTTGTTGGCTTTGTTGCGCAGGTTGATTGCCCCCTCCCTCCAGCAATGAACGTGATTCATCCTTCTGCTCGCTAAAACGCTGCCGCTTTTGTGAGCGGACCTCTTGAAGCCGCTCAGGTTCCTGTGCAGAGATTTCTGCTTTCATCAGAAAGGAAATGGTTTCTTGATTTACAAGGGTGATGAACCGTTTGAACGCTTCAAATCCCTCAAATTTGTAAATCAAAAGTGGGTCCTTTTGTTCGTACACAGCATTTTGAACACTCTGCTTCAAATCGTCCATGTCTCTCAGATGTTCTTTCCACTGTTGGTCTATAATGGCCAGAGTGATCATCTTCTCCATGGATCGTATGAGTTCTGCATTGTTGGTTTCAATGCATTTCTTCAGAGGTGCTGCCACACCGATCTGCTTAATACCATCGGTAAAGGGAACCAATATGTTTTCAATGGTGGCCCCGCGAGTTTTGAAAATATCAGTGATCACGGGCAGGGCTTTATGTGCTGCCAGTTTATTTTTTGTTTCATAGTGATTCAACGCCTGCTGGTAGAGTCTTTCTGTCAGCTGTGGTTGATCAAGCTTTGTGAACTCGTCCTGCGTTATGGAAAAGTCGATACCCAGGATGCTTAGTAAATTCACTTTGAAGTTTTCAAGCGATTCGCCAGCCTTGGCATTTGCTACCAGGTCATCACAGGTATCAAAGAGCATGTTGAGGATGTCGAGTTGGAGGCGTTCCCCAAAGAGCGCGTTGCGTCTGCGTTTGTAGATTACTTCGCGTTGCGAGTTCATGACGTTGTCATATTCCAGCAAGCGCTTGCGTATGCCGAAGTTATTTTCCTCTACTTTCTTCTGAGCGCGTTCGATGGAATTTGTCACCATAGAATGTGAAATAACCTCGCCTTCTTTCAGGCCAAGACGGTCCATGATACGAGCAATCCGCTCCGGCATGAAGAGGCGCATCAAACTGTCCTCAAGCGACACGTAAAATTTGGAGGTACCCGGATCTCCCTGGCGACCGGCCCGGCCGCGTAGCTGTCTGTCTACCCTCCGCGACTCATGTCGTTCAGTGCCAACGATCGCCAGTCCACCGGCGGAACGTGATTCCGGAGTAAGTTTAATATCCGTTCCACGGCCAGCCATGTTGGTAGCAATGGTCACTGTACTTGGCTTCCCTGCTTCAGCTACTATTTCTGCTTCCCGTTGATGTTGCTTCGCATTCAAGACATTGTGTTTGATCTTACGCAACTGAAGCATGCGACTGAGCAATTCAGAAATTTCCACAGAAGTAGTACCCACCAGTACAGGCCTTCCTTCTTTCGTCAGCGAGACGATTTCTTCTACAACAGCATTGAATTTCTCGCGTATTGTTTTGTGTACCAGATCATCATTGTCCACACGGGTGACGGGCTTGTTAGTGGGGATCACGACCACATCAAGTTTGTAAATATCCCACAATTCACCTGCTTCAGTTTCTGCTGTACCCGTCATACCTGCAAGCTTATGGTACATCCGGAAGTAGTTCTGCAGTGTGATGGTAGCGTAGGTTTGTGTCGCATCTTCCACCTTTACATTTTCCTTAGCTTCAATGGCCTGGTGCAATCCGTCCGAGTAACGCCTGCCATCGAGCACACGGCCAGTCTGTTCGTCTACTATCTTGACTTTATCATCGACGATGATGTATTCGGTGTCGCGCTCAAAAAGGGTGTATGCTTTTAGTAACTGGTTAATGCTATGGATCCGCTGCGACTTGGTAGAGTAGTCCCGGATGAGTTCTTCTTTTTTCTGAAAGCGTGTTTGAGAATCGACGGATTCATCTTTCTCAATTTTGCTAAGTTCCGTCCCAATCTCCGGGAGAATGAATAATTTAGGATCCTCACCTTCACCCGTGATCAGGTCAATACCCTTGTCCGTAAGCTCGACGCTGTTGTCTTTTTCATCGATCACAAAATAGAGAGGCGCATCCGCCACCGGCATTTCTTTTTTGTTGTCTTG
>JAYVRH010000663.1:0-12094 GCA_043776495.1 Cyclobacteriaceae bacterium | reverse complement strand
AAGAAAATGAAGTTGTGGCACCTCAACTAAATATGGCCATCAATCACTATCTGGCAGATCAAAATCAAAAAGCGTACTCACTCTTCGAAAAAGCATTCAAAAGTCTGGAAGGCAAAGATGCGCCACCGGAAACCCTGAACTCATATTCCTATTTCGGATTGCTAAACCTGGAAATGGGAAGGACAGAAGAAGCTGTCTACACTTTTCGTGAGGCACAAAAAAAATATATAAAAGCAGGTTTGACCCAAACGATAGACTATGCTTTGCTGCTCCAGGGGCTTGCGGAAGCTTATCATAAGTACACGCTGTTTTTTAAATTTGAAGAAGTTTATCAGCAAGCACAAAGACTTTATGATTCTCTTGGACTTGTCAATTCAGATGAATATTTCAATCTGCTGAATGCGCTTGCTGTAAACTTGTATGCGCTTAACAAAGTACCGCTCTTGAGTGTAGTCCCTACCTGATCAAAATCAGTGAGCGCGGAGAGGTGCTTGCAACGAATCCTATCTCAACACCTTATTCAGTTTATCTTTCGCGCATCGTCAAGATCAATGATAATTCAATAAACTTATTAGGCTACAAAGAAACGATTGAATCCGGCGCTCAAAGAAAATTCACCACTTTCGACAAGGTGATTCACATCATGACAAATCGGTTTGGGGAAATTATCTGCTCTAACTATTGATTAAGAGGTTAATGAAATAGGCAGTAGGCAATTGCAGTAGGCAAGAGTTCCCTATTGGATGTCGCAACATGCGACTTCCAATCTTCTAATTCCCGCTTCGTTAATTGAAACATGAAGTCATCCGGAAGGCATTTTTGATTTCGGACAACGACATTGGCTCCATGATAACCTGTATTCTTTGCGGTCTTAGCGTCTTTGCGTGAAAAAAAGTTAATAACAGGTTTGTAAAATTTTCCTTGCATCATTCACAGAAACCAGCCCGCGTTCCCTTCCCCAGGAATTGTATATGTAGGTTGCGATTTCAGCGATCTCTAATTCGGTGAGAGCAGGAATTCCTTTCATGGGCTGATTGTACACATTCCCGTTCACCGTCATCTCTCCCTGCCTCCCGTTTTTCATCAGACAGATTACTTCTTCAAAATTCTTGTCCATAAAATCTGACGGCGCCAATGGTGGGTAAACCAATCCCAGACCTTTACCATCCTTCTGATGACAATTGCTGCAACGTTGAAGGTAGATCTGTTCTCCCTCCACAAAGTACTGCTGGAACTTGGGATCTTTTGGGGTGCAGTTTGAGAAAACGAGTGTGAGTAGTAGGCAGTAGGCAATAAGAAGTAGGCAATGGTTCACTCTGATATTGTGATTTGTCATTCTGATATAGCAAATGTAGCAACCGAGCTCATTGGGTATATTCGCTTTGGAGTCGCGTGATGTCGGAGATCAGGCGATTGACATCATCTTCCTTCGTGCCGTCATATTTGCCGCGGATACGGCCTTCTTTGTCGATCAGCAGGAATGCGCCGCTGTGAATAAACCCATCGGGCTCTGTTTTGTCTTCCATGGCAGTGGCGAAATAACTTGTTTGTGCGATCTTATAAATTGAGTCTTTTGCCCCCGTTACAAAATGCCAGCGATTACTCTCCACCCCCAACCGCTTCGCAAAGTCATGGAGCAATGCAACGGTATCATATTCAGGGTCGATCGTATGTGAAAGCAGTAAGACATCCTCCATATCCTTAGTCGCTTCATATACCCGTAGCATTTGTGTTTTCATGATGGGACAAATGGTGCGGCAGGTGGTAAAGAAAAAGTCTGTCACATAAATCTTCCCTTTAAACGTCTGGTTCGTGATGTTCACGCTATCCTGGTCAACAAATTGAAAGGGGGCAATGACGTGATAGATGGTGTCCATACCATTGACCTGGCGCTCTCCAAAGATCGGGAGGCGATCTTCTTTAGGGGTGCAACTTAAAGCTGAAAGCAGAAAGCTTAAAGCTAAAAGCTGGAAAATGGTTAGGTGGAGGTTGTCTGACTTATTCAAAAGTAATTTCATCTCCTACATTTATTTCATGTTGATCAATTGCTAAAACATTTTGTCCAAAATAAATTTCCGTATCCCTCTTTCGATATCGGGAAAGTGTGACCAGCGGTTCCCTTTCTTTTTCACCGGTGTCTTGATTAATGGTTGGCACAATACATCGGGCGCACGGCTTCACTCCCGCGAATCGGTTCTTGCCAATGGTGAACTGCTTCCAGTTGTCTTCTTCAAAAGGTGCACCACCCGTAAAAACCAGGTTTGGGCGAAAACGGTTGATCGGCACCGGACTGGTCAACCTTCCATTGAGGTCGTCCAATGAGGATTGGCCTATGATCAATAGAGGATAACCGTCAGCCAGGCTTACTTGTTCATTATTAATTTTATAGTCTGCAGCAACTGGTCTTGGATTTTCCTCCGGGAAAGAGACAAGTTTACACTCTATTCCGAGTCGCTGAGAAAACCATTCACTATGTGCTTTACTTACTTCAAATGTGGTGACTGAATCGCCCCAAACGGCTGTCTCAATCGGTTTATGGATCACCGGATGAACAAATGGAAGGAGGATGGCGTCATCACGAAACATGACTTTGAAAGCCACATCCTGAATCGATAATTTGAAAAGTGATAATGTTGAACTGTCCCGCTGGGTCATAAACGTGTTGCGCTCGTTTACCAACATCCATCGCCGATCGTATTGGAGGCCCTTTTCCATTACCCGTGAGGAGGATAGCCGTATTCCCCCAAGCCCCTTCACGGGATAAATCCATATTTCGGTAAGAATCCGTTTATTCATAGAACAAAATCAAGAGTAATTAGCTTTAAGAACAAAGATCAGAATTAACTTTAGACAAAGAAATCATTTAATATGGGGAAAGAATCGGCCCTTTGGTATTTCGAGAGTGTAGATCTCTATGATGTACTCTGTCCTCATAAAGTGAAGGTCATGTCTGATAAGCACACCTTTCACAATTTTAAGAAGGATGAATACATCTTCTTTCCCGATGAACCTGCCACCCATATCTATATGATCGCAGAAGGCCGTGTGCGAATTGGCCATTATCTTGACGATGGGAAAGAAGTCATCAGCGCCATCCTATCCACCGGGGAGATCTTTGGTGAACTGGCGCTGGCAGGTGAAGAGAGACGAAGAGACTTTGCTCAATCGATGGATGACACCACCTCTGTTTGTCCTCTTAGCATCGATGACCTGAAAACACTGATGTATGATAACCGGGAGCTCAGCTTTAAGATGCTTAAACTTGTTGGCCTTCGTCTGATCAAGCTTGAAAGAAAACTGGAACTGTTGGTCTTTAAGGACGCCCGTACCCGCATCGTAGAATTTCTGAAAGACACTGCCTCATGGAAGGGAAAGAAAGTTGGTTTTGAAACCCTGATTCCCACCAAACTCACGCACAAAGATATTGCTTCTCTCACCGGCACCTCACGGCAAACGGTGACGACCATCTTAAACGAGATGAAAGAACAGAACCTGATCAATTTTGACAGACGAAGGATTCTGATCCGCGACCTGGAAACACTAAAGTAGTTTTTTAATTGCGGCAGGTAAATCTTTTTCTTCATCCACATCGGTTAAGCACTCCAACTCAAAAAACTTCCGACCGATTTTGTTGAGATCGTTGATGGTGTTAGCATAAATGGTATCGGTGCTCCATTTCTTGTTCTTGAATAATGGGGCGAGTAAACGAGTCATGCCAAGCAGATAATATCCTCCATCCATGGCTGGGCCAATGACCACATCTGTCTGTTCCAACTTTTGAAAAGCCTCTGCGATGATCTCTGCAGTGAGTTCAAAGCAATCGGTACCCACGATGCAGATTCGCTCAAAGCCAGCACTAAAACCATCTGCAAATGCGTTGGTCATCCTTTCTCCAAGATCACTGCCACGCTGGAGTTGTTTTTCAAATTTTTCATTTGGCCAATTGTCTTCCCTATCAATGAAGTCAGTGTAATAAATGATTTTCTCTGTCTCCACATTTTCAGCGATTGCTTTCGTGTGGGCACCCATCAGCAAATATATTGCCAACGCTTTTTCTTCTCCTATCGAAGCTGCTAGCCTGGTTTTGACTTTGCCAAGCTCAGGATTGCGATAGAAGATTATAAGGAGTCGCTTACCATGCTTCATTTTACAGACTGGCCCTGTGCTGGTCTTTTCTGAAGGATGCCTTCTTCCTTCATGAGTTTTTCGATGTCTTCAATTTCTGTCGGTACGAAGCCGGAAAAGTTTTCAAATCCTGATTCCGTCACCACAACCACATCTTCAACCCTGACATATAGTTTTTCCTCAGGGATCCAGATCATGGGATCGATTGAAAATACCATTCCTGGCTTCAATACATCTTTTCTGTAGTTCCCCACATCGTGTACCGCCATACCGACCGGATGGGATAACCCTCCGCGAAAGGTAAGTGCTCCACGCGCTGCCGACTGATAAATTGGTTTTGAGAATGTGGTCTTTTCAAAAATTGCCTTTAATGCTTCAGTTGCTTCATCCATCACCTGATCAGAGGTTACACCAGGCCGGATTTTTTTCAATAGCTCTTTATAAAATGCCAAAATGAATGTGTAGAGTTCTCTTTGCCCAGTCGAAAACTTTCCATTGACTGGCCATATCCTCGATACATCACTGGTATAGTAATGATAATCCGGAGCATAGTCCATCAAAATGAGTTCACCGTTCTTCAATTCACTTTGGTTGCGAAAGTAATGTCCATACCATGCATTCGTCCCAGTGGCAGTAATGGAACGGTATCCATCTCCTTGAGAGCCGTTGATCTGAAAAACATAATCCGCAACCGCATTCAACTGATATTCCATTGCGCCCGGCTGTGTGGAGCGAATGGATTCCATGATGCCATACCCAGCAATCTGACTGGCTCGTCTGATCAAGGCAATTTCACGTGGGCTCTTGATCAACCGCATTTCATCCAACACCGGTGAAAGATCACGCACTTCGAATTGAGGGTATCGCGTTTTGAGTAATTCAATAAAATGTCCTTCGTGTGAGCTGCTGATGTCCCAGGCGTCTGACATCGCGCGTGCCTGACCGGCTAAAATTTCATCACGACTGGCGGCCGCTCCCTCTCCTGGACTGAAAGGTGTGTGCACTACCGGAAAAGGATATCGTACGAGGAACCGTGACAAGTGTATCGAAAGCATTTCGATTCCATACACATCATCAACCCCGGAAATTTTCTTAACCAGCTCTGCATCTTCCACCGATATAGTTTTTCCCTCTCCCCGCTCCCGTTCAATATCCTGATGTGGAAGAAAAAGTGTTGATTTCTTCGTCCGGCCATTCAACAGCAGATAGGCGTTGGCTACTTCAATACCACTCAGGTAATAAAATTCATTTGTCTGTCGAAAAACATGAAAGCCGCGGACGGAAGTTCCTCCCTGCACAATGGAAATGGCATTAGATCCCATCGCTTCAAAAACTCTCAGCCGTCGTGCGGCAAATTCCTCTGCTGGAAAATCAGTCTGATAGGATGGCAACTCCTGCGAAAATAAAAACGATGGAATTGATAGTAGTCCAAGGCAAAAGATAGTCTTGAATGCCGAGAAAGGAAATGAAAAGCGATTTTCCATAAGATATTGTATGCTGCTTATTTTTTCACAAATGTCCATTGGGCTAGCAATACCGTACGCGGATCCACAACCACTTGCTCTGGTGAACCCTCCAAAGGCAACGAGAACTTCGTGGAAGAGGGCGTAACTGTAATCGTCCTAATTTCCGGAAGGTCCTGACCCATCTTATAAATCCCAATTTCAACAGGAAGGATGTAAGAACTTCCCTGCCGATTGACCTGTGTCAAATCAATATTAAGCTGCTTGGTTTTGGAGTCATACTTCCAACCGCCATTGAGAACGACATTTCCAGGCTGGTAGAGCCATTGTTTGAAAAAATTATTCAAATCCATCCTTGACGCTTTTTCCATTTCATACTGAAAGTCAGCGGTGGTAGCATTGGAATTTAAATAGCGACGATAATAATTCTGTATGCCCTGCTGAAACATAGCTTCACCCATTAGGTTTCTCAGCATATGAAGTGTCCAGGCCCCCTTTTGATAGGTTTGACTGGAGGTTACCTGATTCATATCTGAAAGGTTTTCATGAACGATCCGGTAGGCGGAAAATTTTTTGTCATGATCATAAACTTGATTGCGCGACGCCTTCAAGGTCTGTACGAATTCATCATGTCCATAAGCGTGTTCAATAAAAAGTGAGGTAAAGTAAGTAGCAAATCCCTCGCTTAACCAAACATCATCCCAATCAGATTCCGTCACTGCATTGCCAAACCATTGATGAGCGATTTCATGAATGACCACATTTCTCCAGCGGACGGAACGGTCTCCAGTCACAGATTTTTCAGAATACAAGATGGCAGAGGCTGCTTCCATTCCTCCACTTACACTGTTGGATTGGATATTGGCTAATTTCTCATACACAAACGGGCCAACATAACTTGAATAAAATTCCAGCACTTCTTTCGTGGGCTTGGAAAAATCGAGAAATCCTGCATCACGGTCTTGCCGGAATACCCAGGTTTGAATTGATTTACCTTCAAATGAATCCACATATTGAACCGCAAAGTCCGCCACTCCCAGGACATACAACCAACAAGAAATGGGAACCGATTGCCTCCAATGAGTCCTCTTCATAGTAGCACTTAAATTGGTTTCTTCCACTTTCAGTCCGTTAGAAACAACCTGGTAGTGGGCAGGTGCTGTAACAATAAGCTCGCAAGTAGCCTTATCATACGGATGATCGACGGTCGGGAGCCAATGGCGTGTGAGATCGGGCCAGTTGTCGCTGAAGAAGGTGCGGTCGCCGTACTTATTTGGTTTGATATGAAGCCCCAGCGCTGGAATTCCATGGTACGCAATGGCAATCTGAACTTGTTGATCCAAAGATGAAGAAGCAGACAATGAAATCCATAATTCATTGTTTGCATGACTGTAAACCAACGGCGTTCCGGCATGAAGAATACTTTCCACAACCATTCCCTTTCCCTCCTGTCCTTTGGAAAACAAATCCAGCCGAAGCTTGCCCACTCCTTCCTTTTTGAATTTGATATCAATGAAGGCTATCCCCCGGATTTCATCCGAACCCTCCGACAAGGTTAACTCAAAGCGATAATGCTGAATGTCAATATCTGGATTTTTAGGGTATGCGTCTTTCCCATTCGCCGTTGAGACGAAGACAAACAATGCCATAGTTGAAAACAATTTTTGAAGCAATGACATCATCATAGGTCTAATCCTTAAAAATAGGGATTAAAATTAAATTGACCGATCATGATGCTCTTCACTGTCCCCGATCAGTCCACTTTACCACCGTTCAAAAAATAATGAGACCAACTCCGATCATGTATGGCCTATTTTTGTGCAATTGTTGCCCGTGAAAGCAGAAAGAAAATTATTGATAATTCAATTCTCTTTCCTTCCATATTAGTTCATATCCAAGGCACCCAAACACGATCAAATATTCGAATGCAGTGACCCACAGGTTCTCAGAAAATCCTTCCTGAGTATATCCGGCGTAGGTGAGAAAAATCAATGCTGTCCAAAGGATCGAGAACCGAAATTTGGTGAATACTGAAAACGCAACAAGAGGAATAATGTACCAGGGGTGAACCGTTGTGGCAAAAAACAAATAGATCAGGAGGGTAAAAAGAAACCCTTTGAAGAGGCGGCTATCAATGTGGCCAACTTTCTTTCGCCAAAGTCCCTGATAGTAAGCGCTGAAAATAAAAGCATAGGCTGCAATAAAAATAGCACTAACCAGTCCCAACTTCCACCCGACATGTTGGATCGTGTTATATCCCACTTTCCAGAATCCATATTCCCGAACGAGATAATAGAGGCTGGCGTTGAACTCAAACTTCTTGAAATAAAGATCCAGACTATTCGAAAATCCAGCCAATGCTTGCAGGTCATACATTGGAATAAAGAGGACCAGGCAACTCAGCCCTGTTACTAAATAAAAAACAGCAGCATTTCTAAATCCAAGGGCACGCAACATCAGTGGTAAAAAAATTAAGGGCAATAGTTTCGTGCCAACCGCAAAAGCAAAGGACATTGCAGCGGGGATTACCCTCTCAGCGGTAAGCAACCAAACACTGAGAAGCAAAAAGAAAATGACCAATGCTTCAAAATGGAGATTGCCCGTGAGCTCCAGAATTACCAGAGGATTGAGGGCGTAAAGCAGT
Organism: Cyclobacteriaceae bacterium; assembly: GCA_043776495.1. Classification (GTDB taxonomy): domain Bacteria; phylum Bacteroidota; class Bacteroidia; order Cytophagales; family Cyclobacteriaceae; genus ELB16-189. The sequence continues at coordinate 3,862 of JAYVRH010000663.1, read as the reverse complement.
GCGTTCTTTTTATGAAGCTGAAACCGATCCAGGAGTCTCATCATGATCATAACACTGCCAACCTCTGACAAAATGATGAAGATTCTCATTACGATGACACTGCCAAGAACGGAGTTGGGAGAAATTTTCACTGACAGCCAAAAAATAAGCTGGGCCACGGGAGGATAGACGGTGAAATGTTCCTTGCTGTTAAGCTTATCAAACAATGCGGCATCTAATCCCTGAATATTCTGTTGGAGAAAATCTGAAGGCAATGCTGCGAAGGGATGCTGTCCCACCATCCAGAGCCGACCATCCCAAATGAACCGGTAGAAATCATCGGAAAGGTTAGGCAACACAAACAATAAACTGACCCGGAGGAGGATGGCGCCTGCAAGCCAAAAATTAAGATCTCGCTCCTTTACAATAACGTAGCTGTAAAGCACAAATAAGCCAAAGTAACATGCAAGGAGAGTAGTCGTCTCATGTCTGGCGACAAAATAGGATAGGTAACATAGCAGGGCTACAAAAATGGAAAGCAGGGCAAGAGACGATCCCCTGACATTACGCATGGATGGCGGGCTTTACCGAATAGTAAAACACAGCACCAAATCCAGCAGCCAGCATCAGGTGAAAGAAGACCAGTCCCCAATCATGAAGGCTAATGCCAGCAACGATTCCGAAAATAAAATAGAGGCACAAGATGCCTTCCATCACAGTTACCCAGTTCACTCTTGTCTTGATGTAACTGTTTCCCCTCCACGATTCCCTCAGATCGGTGACATTAAACTTTGGTGTTCGGACGAAATCTGTCTTGTATCCAAATAATCCTTCTATCACGGCAATTCCATTGTGCAGTGAAAGACCCATGGAGACGATGAGGAAACCCGGAAACAACTTAGAGAAACTCCTCAGTGCATGGGTATAAAAGCGCTGGGTGGATGTCCAATAAAAAAATCCAATGGAAAAGAATCCCAGGAGTAAGATCAGGCCAAGGTTAAATAATATTTTGATCTCTGGGTGACTGGCCTTGATAAATAACATTGGAACACTCAGCAAAGCGGCTACGAGGAGACCTATGAACACCGAACTGTTGAACAAATGAAAGAAAGCATGCAGCTTATTGGTCAATGGGAGATTCGAATGGACGACTTTACCAAAAATTTTACGCGCTGTTTCTGCCCCACCCTTATTCCACCGAAATTGTTGTGATTTGATGGAGGGCATGATCACCGGCAACTCTCCAGGCGTGGCCACGTCTTCGATATAGTGGAACTTCCATCCTTTCAATTGGGCCCGATAACTTAGGTCCAGATCTTCTGTCAATGTGTCAAACTTCCATCCACCGGAACCGACAATGCATTCCTTGCGCCAAATACCACAGGTCCCATTAAAGTTGATGAAACTTCCCGCCGCATTTCTTGCGCTTTGTTCGATGGAGAAATGTGCATCCAATCCAAACGCCTGCAGCTGAGTAAGAAATGAATAGTCCTTGTTGATATGCCCCCAACGTGTTTGTACTACACCTATCGAATGGTTCAGAAAGTATGGGAGCGTTTTACGAAGGAAGTCAGGCTGCGGGATAAAGTCTGCATCAAAGATCGCGATGAATTCTCCTTTTGCAAGGCGGAGACCATGATCCAACGCCCCTGCTTTAAACCCCAAACGATTTTCGCGATGGATCAAAGTGATGTCCAACCCCAGGGGTCGCATGGATTCAATCTTCTTTAGAATAATTTCAGTGGTCTCATCGGTTGAGTCATCCAGGAACTGGATCTCATATCTTTCCTTTGGGTAATCCATTTGACCGAGTGCTTCCAGTAAGCGTTCGACCACATACTTTTCATTGAAGATTGGCAATTGAATGGTGACGACCGGTTCAAATTTTTCCGGATTAGCCAGTTGAATATTCTTCTTCCTCCCCTTTCGATAAATCCAGGTCAGGTGGAGTTGGCCCATGCTGAAAAGGAAAATATACAGGAGAGAAAGACAGTAGAGTATGGTGATGACGATGTCCACTCACAAATATTTAAATATTGTAGCTATAATCTTATACCCCGCCATCACCGTCCCTTTTACTGTTCCTGAAATTTTTGAAAAACCAATGCGCTTCCGGTAGCGCACTGGAACTTCTGCACATCGAAAACCCAATTTCGCAGCCTTTAGTTGCATTTCCACCGTCCATCCATAGGTTTTGTCCTGCATATCGAGCTCCTTCAGTTTATCAAACCGGATGGCACGGAAAGGACCCAGGTCGGTAAACTGAACTCCGTACAATACTTTTAAAAGGCGTGTTGCCAACCAATTGCCAAATATCTGTTGTGGAGTCATTGAGCCTTGTTCTCTTTTTCCCAACGCACGGGAGCCAATCACCAAATCAGCTTTATCTTCCATGATCGGTATAATCAGGGACTGCATTTCTTCAGGATAATCTGAATGATCGGCATCCAGGAAGACAACGATACCAGGTTGGACAGCCGATTTTTTCAGATACTCAATTCCTTTCAGACACGCGCGACCATAACCCGGAACAGGTTCCCTTAATACTGTGGCCCCGGCCTCAAGTGCAATCTTTTCTGTTTGATCCGTGGATGCATTATTAATGACCACAATTTCGGTCACGAATTCTTTTGGTATTTCGCGAATCACTTCTCCGATACCGTTCTCTTCATTAAAGGCTGGAATGATGATGGTTACAGATTTCATAGCTTGTCGTGTAATTCCAATCGCGGCATTAAATACCCGACTCAAGCTTAACCCCATTATTACCAATCAATATCGGTTGACCAAATCTTCCCTTCTCACCTTTCACTTCAAGGTTCAATACACCCCTGGGACAAACAGAAGAACACACGCCACAACCCACACAGGAAGAGCGTACAATGTTTTGTCCACGTTGCGCGTACCACCGAACATCAATGCCCATTTCACAATGGGTAGAGCAGTTACCGCAAGAGATGCATTGTCCACCATTGGTAGTGATTCTGAATCTTGATTTGAAACGCTGCACCAATCCCAGGTAGGCAGCCAGCGGACATCCAAACCGGCACCAGGTGCGATTTCCCATAAATGGATAGAAGCCCGTCCCCACGACGCCGGCAAAACCTGCGCCGATGAATGCTCCATAAACTTCTCTCAGTTGATACGTGTCAAAAAATAAAAACCAGGAAGCTCCCGTGAAATAAGTATACAATACTCCTGCAGTCATCACGATGGCAAATACCAACACACTGTGAATCATCCAACGTTCCACCTTCCAGGCTTTAACAGATTTATTCGACAGGTGACGGAATGGATCTCCTAACGTTTCTGCTAGGCCTCCACACCCGCAGACCCAGGAACAATACCATCGCTTGCCAAAAAAATATACAAGCACCGGTACCCCGATGATAATTAAAGCAATACCCCAGACCAGCATGAATACTCCAAGTCCTCCGTTGGCCAGCAAAGTATCCAGGCGGTTGTTAAAGAAAAAGGAGTAATCCAGTGGCCAGATATTTTTGAAATCAAAATAAGGTTGATTGAGCCGTATCATGATCTCCGGAATCAGGAAGGCAAATGCAGTTTGAAAAAACATGACGGAAGCAGTACGCAGCAATTGGTATTTAGAGTGGCGATAATTGATCATCATCCGAATCCCCATGACCAGAATGCACAGCGTATAAATAAAACCGTAAAGAAAAAATCGTCCAGCTTCACCTCCGCTCAGGTCCATGCTGATCGGGTCTACCAATAGAACCCAATGGGTCATGTACTCAGGGTAGAAATACAGCAAAACATAAAATGCAATTAGCCAAGTACCCGTCACGATGCCAAGCCAGCCGGTGTTTTTCATGACGCTGAAGAAAATACCATTGTTCTTGATGCCTGCGGGCAATTCAAG
>JAYVRH010000662.1:0-3487 GCA_043776495.1 Cyclobacteriaceae bacterium | reverse complement strand
TCATGCCAGTTGCCGTTTTCCATTGCTCCGTATTGAATGAAACAGAATGTGAATTTGCTTTGCTGACTTTGTAAATTCTTCCCTTATCTTTTCCTGCCTGAAGGTCGAGTACTTTCTCGATCTCATCGGGGATCCATTCCGGATGCTCTATCACCTGGCGATACATATCCACCACATACATCGATCCATCTGGGCCGACCGTCATATTAACAGGGCGAAAGGAACGGTCTGTGCTGGCAAGGAATTCTTTTTTCTCAAACCTTCGAGAGGCAGCAAAGGATGCACCGGCTGGATTTACTTTATCAACGTGAATGAGGTTAAGCACAACATCCGCCACCCATACCGTGTGATCATATTCAGGGCCAAAGGCGCCACCGCCATAATAGGAAATGCCGCACGATCCTGAGAAGTAACCAGATTGTTCTGGATGATTGACGCGTGATTCCTGCTCTCCGATTGGATAAATGCGGGCAAGTCCATTTTCTTCGTGATCAGAAACGTTGGATAAGGTGTGATCTTTCATCAGACGCAACCCATTCAGATACCGATCCGGAAATACCAGATGCGAAATGTGCCTGAGATTATGGGTTTCATAAAGGCGGCCATATTCATCCATCGCCAGGCCGAAGCCTCCGGATGATTTTCCGATCCGTTCCATCCTCTTTTGCTCAAGATTAAATCTGAAATCCTGCCCACGCAGCTCCATCACGCTGGTAGTATCACCCCACCAATAGGGCTTTCCCGAATTACCACCGTTGGCAGCATAGATCCAATGATCCAGACCATACGTGAGGCCGTTGTAATTGTGTTGCAAGTTTCCAGTAGAAAATCCTCCCATTAACGTATCAACAACTTCAGCCTTATTATCTCCATCCATATCTTTTACTTGCAACAGGTAAGGAGGTGCCGCAACCAGAACGCCCTTCTTAAATGGTAAAATGGAAGAAGCCAATTGCAAGTTATCGGCAAATAGAACTCTCTCATCATATATGCCATCATGGTCGGGATCTTTCAAAATCACAATTCGGCTTTGCTGATCTTCGAAAGGGTAGCCGGGCATTTCGAGCACCATGGCATCACCTGCTTCGTTAAACTCCAGGTCTACAGGGTCGGTCAGTAAGGGTTCGCTTGCCACCAAAGTAAGCGTAAAGCCAGGTTCGACTTGAAATCCAGGGGGTGTGGTATTCTCTTTGGTACAGGATATTACCAAAAAAGAAATCAGTATGAATGATTTACGAAGTGCTTTGGCAATCATATGGCCATTAAAATACGAAGATAAATTAAGAAGTAAGGCCCGGGCGAGCACCAAGTGATTAAGCGATTTTGATAACTGAAAAATTAGATTGAAATTGAGTAGCATGAAACATGAAGATGTAAATCGTACCCAAGCATAAAGAAGTATACACTTTTTTTTGGTAATCGTAAAAAGCTTGAATTATGAAAGAAAATGACAAAAACACCTTTGCCCTCTCCTTCAACAGAAGGACGTTTATAAAATCAACAGGCGCAGCAGTGGTGGCGGGAACATTGTCACACCATATTGGATTTGCTCAACCAATTTCATCCATGAATAGCAATACTTTGAAAGTAGGGCTGATTGGTTGCGGAGGAAGAGGCGCTGGAGCTGCCAGCCAGGCATTGCAGGCCGATTCAAACGTGGTGCTCACCGCGATGGCGGATGTTTTTTCAGACCGGCTTGATGAATCGTATAAAGAACTTATTGAAATGCATCCTGAAAAGGTAAAGGTCGATAAAGCCAACAGGTTTATTGGGTTTGATGCCTATAAGAAAGTAATTGAATCAGATGTAGATGTTGTTTTGTTGGCGACCCCGCCGGGCTTTCGACCCGATCACCTGATGGCAGCCGTGGAAGCCGGGAAGCACGCCCTTTGTGAAAAACCGGTAGCCGTTGATGCCCCCGGGGTGCGAAAGGTATTGGCTGCCGCAAAAATCGCGAAAGAGAAAAAATTGTCGGTGGTATCGGGCTTTTGCTTTCGATATGATTTTCCAAAAAGAGCGCTCTTTGAGCGTGTGCTAAAAGGTGAGATAGGCGAAATCAGGAATGTTTATACTGTACGCAACGGTAGCGAACTTTGGTCTAAGCCGCGGCAGTCCGGCTGGAGTGATATGGAGTACCAACTAAAAAACTGGCTCTATTACAGCTGGCTGTCAGGTGATTTCATAACCGAAATGATGGTGCACAGTTTAGACATGATGTCGTGGGCTATGGGTGACAAAAATCCGGTGAAGGCTACGGGCACCGGTGGCAGACAGTCGCGCGTGGAGGAAATTTATGGAAATGTATATGATCATTTTGCCATCGAATATGAATATGACGATGGCGTGAAAGGAATTCATTTTAGTCGTCAGCAAAAGGGTTGCTCTAATACGAATCGAGTAGAGATTGCTGGAAGCGAGGGCAACGCACTGATACATGGTAAGAAACATGAAATCACTGGAAAGACAAAATGGCAATATGATGGCATAGAAAATGACATGTACCAGACCGAGCATGATGAACTTTTCGCGTCCATTCGCGAGGGCAAGCCCCTCAATGACGGAGAACTGATGTCACGAAGTTCAATGCTTGGAGTTTTAGGAAGGATGGCCGCCTATACAGGACAAACCATTACGTGGGAAGAGGCAATGAATTCAAACCAGGTGTTAGGCCCCACCATTGACCAATATACCTGGGAATTGAAATGGCCTGGAATGGAGATAGCCAAACCAGGTATTGCTAAATTTTTCTAAAGATGATCTGCTTTACAAATCAGCATCAAATGAGAACAAGCGTTTTTTATCTAATCCTTTGCGTCTTGCTTTCTGGAACAAGGCTTTCTTTTTCCCAATCCTCGCCTATTAAGTTTGGAAAGACAACGACTTTGGAAAACCTTACTTCAAAATCCAAAGAGGAAACAGTTCCATTGTGGATCAACGTCAACACCGCACCTGATACCTGGCGGGTAGAAAATAATACATTGGTTTGTTCAGGTCATCCGATAGGCGTAATGCGTTCAGAAAAACAGTATGAAAACTTTATCCTTCATATTGAATGGAAGCATATCGAATCGGGCGGAAACTCCGGTGTGTTTGTTTGGAGCGCGGCCAGGCCCGATGAAAACTCGCAACTACCGGATGGAGTGGAAGTACAGATGCTGGAACTAGAATGGGTAAATTTGAACAAACGGGATGGAGAAACCCCACCCATCGCCTATGTACACGGTGAGCTCTTTGGTGTTGGCGGCGTGCAAACGGTTCCGGACAATCCACGAGGCACCCGAAGCAAGTCCATAGAAAATTTATGCAAAGGAAGAGGTGAATGGAATTCGTACGAAGTAATTTGTGTTGATGGAGTGATCAAACTTTCTGTGAATGGAAAATTTGTCAATGGCATCAGTCGCTCATCACAAAAGAAAGGGTACTTATGTTTGGAATCTGAAGGGGCAGAAATACATTTTCGCAATCTCAGAATTATTGAGTTGCCGCC
>JAYVRH010000661.1:0-3496 GCA_043776495.1 Cyclobacteriaceae bacterium | reverse complement strand
GTCACGCGATCAGGATTTCACCAACTTTCCAACTGGAAAGAATAATCTTAATCCTGGAAAAATCGATGCGGCCACTCCTGGCTTTGTAAATGGTGTTTTTACTCAGGATTCACGCCGTTTCAGGGAGACCAACATCGACTTCCTGATTTCAGCCACAAAGAGTTTTGGCGACTTTGGACTCAATGTGACAGTTGGCGGCAATCAACTTTATAGACGCTCTGACCTAAACAGTGTTCAGGTAACTGACTTTGTGGTGAAAGGACTCTACACTGTGCAGAATGGACGATTAAAAGATCCCTTGTACGATCTCACCGAGCGGGCTGTAAATTCACTTTATGGTTCTGCTGAAGTAAACTTCAAGCAGTTTATCTATTTGAATGCTACGGTGCGCAACGACTGGTTCTCCACTTTGTCACAAGCCAACCGAAGCATATTATATCCATCCGTATCTGCCAGTTATGTTTTCTCAGAGTCATTTGACTCTAAGCCAAGCTGGTTAGACTTTGGAAAACTCAGGGTTGCGTACGCTGAGGCGGGCAGCGATACCGATGTTCCACCCTATTCTAACAAACTCTTTTATGGGGTTAACGCAGCTCAATTCGGAGGACAGCCTGTTGGTAATTTCGGGGGTGTTGTGCCAAATGCCAATTTGAAGCCCATGCGTATTGCAGAAACTGAACTAGGCATGGAGTTTAAAATGTTGAGTGGCAGGCTTGGTCTTGATTTCGCGGTGTATCGCAAAGTCACTTCCGATCAGATAGTGAACGCTCAAATCTCGGATGGCTCTGGCTTTACGAATACACGTATTAACAGCGGCCAGAGTGAAAACAAGGGTATTGAAATGATGGTAAACGTGGTACCGATTAAAACCGGTGATTTCCAGTGGGACTTTACTTTTACCGGAGCTTACAACATTACCAAAGTTCTTAGCCTGTTGACTGCAACGGCTGGTGAAAACATCACCGTTGGAAACCACGTTTTCAATGGTAGTGTCCAACAGATTGTCGGTCAGGAGATGGGGCAAATTGTGGGCAATGGTTACAGGAGACAGGGGGATGTTCCTTTCACAGGCCCAATCGTTTTTGGAGCCGATGGCCTTCCATTAACTGGAACTACTTTAAATCCAAGCTCTCCATTTGTCTTCGGAAGCGCACTGCCTAAATGGGTTGGAGGCTTTACAAATACGTTCAATTATAAAGGCGTCGTCCTTTCATTCCTGATCGACTTCAAGTTAGGAGGCAAGCTATTGTCAGGGACAAACTTCAATGCATACCGTCATGGACTCTCCAAGGAGACCTTGCCAGGCAGAGAAGGTGGCACATTGGATGCCAGTGGTAATGATCCTGGGAAAGTGGTAGGAGTAGGTGTCGACCTTGCAGGTAACCCGAATACAGCGTCCAACACAGCTGAAAATTACTATTCTGTGGTCAGAGCGAAGGGTTTAGTTGAACCTGTCATTTATGATGCCGGCTACTGGAAGCTTCGCCAGATTACAATAGGCTATGACTTCACCCGGTTCTTTAAGGGAGTTCCTGCCATCAAAGGTTTGAAACTGAGTTTCGTTGCAAACAATGTGTTGATGCTGAAGAAGTGGGTTCCCAACATAGATCCTGAAGCCTTTGGTTACAGTTCCGACAACGTAATCGGTATGGAATCTGCCACGGTACCTTCCACAAGAAGTCTTGGTTTCAATTTGAATGTTAAATTTTAATACGACAGAATCATGAAAAAGATATATAACCTTTGTCTGCTGGCTCTTTCGTTCACGCTTATTACTGCATGTGATAGTGGATTCGATGCCCTAAATACAAGTAAGACTGGTGCCATCACACTTGACCCGGCTTTTGTACTGAATAATGCGGTGATCAATTCCTCACCCACATCAAGTCTTATTTACGAAGAGGCAATTGTTCAACAATGGTTCTCTTCCAATACGGGCGTGCTGGAAGGTGGTAATTTTAATAAGTTGGTTGTTAATAACACGCCTGCGAACTGGACAAACTACTATCAGAATGTCCTCAAGTACACAAACGATGTCATTACGAGGACAAAATCTGACCCAACAAGGGGCAACCTTTACCAAATGGCCAGGATATTACAAGCAAATGCTTTTTTGATCCTTACCGATACATATGGAGATATTCCTTATACAGAAGCCGCTGGTGGATATACCAGTCAGCTTTTCTTCCCCAAATACGAAACGCAGCAATCCATCTATCCTAAAATTATAGACGAATTGACTCAAGCTTGCGCAGGATTTGATGCGGCTGTAAGAATCGAAACTGCGGATGCTTTGTATGGTGGAAGTATTACGCAATGGAAAAGGTTCGGATATTCCCTCTTGCTGCGAGCAGGTATGAGGCTGAGCAAGGCTGATGCAACCAAGGCACAGGCGACAGTTGCAGCCGCTTTTGCAGGCGGCGTGATTCTTGCGAATGCTGACAATGCCATCGTGAAGCACGATGCCAACTTTATCAATGGATTTGGAAATACGGTGAATGGAGGTGAGGCTGCCAATTTTTATCTGGCAGAACCTTTTGTAAAAGCCCTCAGAGGCATTGCAGGTAATGTTGGTAATACTACTTCTCTTGATCCTCGTTTGGCCGCCATTGCGATTCGTTATGCGGGCGCCCGGAGTGGTGCGGATCAATTAGCAGTCAATATTAGCAATGCTCCGGCCGATCAATATGGCATGCCAATCGGCAGCACGGATGGATCGGCAGACGTATCAGGTGCAACACTACCTGCAGGAGGAGCCTATGGAACTCCGGCGGCCCCAAGGACGGGTTCTCGCTTTTCCTACAGCCAGGTTGACAGAAACAGGATGGTGAAACGAACCTCACCGATGTTTATAGTCACCGCTGCGCAAACCAATCTCCTGCTGGCAGAAGCTGCCGTCAGAACATGGGTACCCGGTGGCAATGCTCAAGCCGACACTTATTTCAAAAATGGAATCAGGGCTCACATGGATCAGATGGTCTCTTATGATGCCGGCTCTGCCGTTTCGGCTGCCAACAGGGATGCCTACGTAACGGCTGAAGGTACACTGAATGTATCCTCAGCGGCTGCCTCGATTGGCCAAATTGGCTATCAATATTGGGTTGCTTCATTTTTTCATGGTCCTGAGGCATGGGCCAATTTCAGGAGAACGGGAGCCCCTGCTTTGACGGCCAATCCATTCTCAGGAAGCGCAGTCCCCGGGTCATTCATCAGCAGACTTACTTATCCTCCTTCTGAGACTTTGGTGAATACTAAAAACGTGACCGATGCCATTAGCACATTGGGAGGAGACGCTTTGGGTACCAAAGTTTGGTGGAACAAATAAAAAATGTAGAAGATAATCAAGTGATGGGCAACCAAATTTGGTTGCCCATCTTTTTGCAGAAAGCTGCGCATCAAATATCATTTCCTTGATCGGCGAAATATTTATTCAGGTGGGACAGTAATTAAGGATGATGTCGGTAGCTTTCAACAGTAGATAAGCCCGGAGTGATGC
>JAYVRH010000660.1:0-3505 GCA_043776495.1 Cyclobacteriaceae bacterium | reverse complement strand
CCGGCAATTAGGAGAAAAATAGCGCCATGGTCAAAAATCTTAAAAAGCCTTTTCGCCCTGTTTTGTGGAAAAGCATGATAAAGCGTAGAGACAAGGTAGAGTACCATCATCATCGCTCCGAATATGGATGAACCAACCGTGGCAGCAGCGCCATGTGGAATTGCCACTATAATGAGCAAAGGCGTAACTGCGACGGCACCAAGAAAGCCTACTCCATGGCTGATGCTGTTGGCAATCTCTTCACCAAGTGTTTGTTCTTGTTTCAATTGAATTACACGTTCATGTTTTCAACCTATAGCAAAGATCGCTTATTAGTGATGGTGAAATGGAAATATTATCTTTCTCGTAACTTTGAATGAGAGGCGATGACTCACTCTGTCGCCTATATCAAAAATGATTTGTCAGGTCTTGACTATCTTTGAAGTAAAATCACTCCTATGAAAAAGCTGATCCTGTTGATGGTAGCGCAAGTTTCCTTTTTTACGTATGCACAGACCGTGTCATATGGAAATTTTAAGATTGGAGACCAGGAAATTATCTATCAGAAGATTTTCTTTGAGGATTCGATCAGTATATCCACGTTGGTGGAATATTACAAAAGCCTCCCCTTTGTTGTTGATCCTGTCTTCACGCTGGATGGTCTCAAATTTGACATCGCCGACATTACGGTTGATTATAAAAAATTCGGCTTTGGTCAGGTCGGAACTCCCTCGATCATCCAAACGGGGAAATATTACGGCAAAGTATCAATAGGGGTAAAAGATGGGAGGTACCGGGTGACACTTCAGGCGATTCAGCTGACCGGGGATCTGGGGTCAAGAAAGATCATTGCAAAAGACAATCTTACTACCTACGCCTGCCGAAACAGCGGGACGATAATGTCGCCTGACTGGTGCCGACCGAATATGTTGGGATTGTTGGATAAGACTTTTACTGATAAGCTTCAATTCAAGAGGTCAAAGGATGATTGGTAGTGCGCTTCACCACCGAGGGCACTGAGCACACGGAGAAAGCACAGAGCATATATTCAGCAATACCATGCTGACCAGTTGCCATTCTTAGGTTAAACTTTTTTTTGAATCTTTCCGGAAATTAGCGCTAAAAACATTTTCTCGGTGCCTCCTCTGTGCATTTGTCTGTGCCCTTTGTGGTGAATGCATTTGGGTCTTATCCCAACAATTTCTATACAGGGCAAGCACACAGAATGCACTACAGGTCTTAGGGCTTTTGTCGCCATTGTTTCTTTTCGGAGCGGATTTTTTTTGATTTCATCCGTTTTTGTTTGGCGGCCTTGGTGGAATTAGTTGCTTTTCTCACTTTGGTTAATGTAAAGGCTTTGATAAGCAGTTGGTCCAGCTTTGAAAGTGCAGCCTCTTTGTTTTCAAATTGCGACCGTTTTTCCTGGGAGGTGATCATCAATATCCCTTGCGTGGTAATGCGTTGGGCCAGTTTTTTGAAGATCACTTCCTTCTGTTCAAGCTTCAGAACGACACTGTGCACTACATCCCATTTCAGCGTGACTTTAGAATTCACCTTGTTCACATTTTGTCCTCCCGGTCCGCTGCTGCGTGAGGTGGTGAAAGTCAATTCATGAAGCAGGTCTTCTGAATGTAAAGTGTTCGTTGCTGTCATCGCACCACAAAAGTAAACTCATTTTAGTTTAGTTGTCATGCAGACATAAGAATGGCCCTTGAGATCGGTAATCTAAAACATATAGAAAACAGAGGGAATGCCACATAGTTGAGAGCCTATGTGTATGCGTGCTAAAATGTTCTCTTTCTTGCATATTCTCATAAAAAAGTCCGAGCTGTTAACCCAGGCCTTCTCAGTTTATCAAAAATCCATTTTACCATTTTCCGTATCTCCCCCGCTTATGGCCCCTCCGCCCTTCTTCCTTTTTGGTTTTTCTTGCCGACCACTGTGTCCATTGTGAATCTGTAAGGATACTCTTTAGCTGCGCTTCATGTTCAGTCTTCAGCTTTTGCTGCCGCTTGCGGGCGGTGCCAACCGTAAGGGATGTGTCACTTTTTAGCTTTGAGTGATCAGTCCGAAATTTTTCATTGATCGCATTGATCTTCGCATATTGATCATCGTTCAACTTCAGTTCAGTCTTCATTTTCTCTGAACGTTTGGTTGTTTTTTCACCGCGGTGTTCGCCGTGGCGTTGGGCAAAAATGATCGTACTCACCATCATGATCCCTAGCAATGCCATGTTTCTTTTCATATATATATTCGTTATGGCAGTTAGACAACTGACGTCTGAATGTTATTCCCTTACTCCTGTACTTTTTTCAACTTTTCCCAGGTGCCGCTTCCAAGGCTAGTCTAAGAAATTTAGTCGCAGTTTTTCATACGGCAAATCAACCTCAAGATAAACCGGGGCATCGTTGATGCTTTGATAATTTAGTTCTACAATACTCTTACCGCTGCTTTGTGGATTGGGGTAAATTCTTCCAATGCTGGCAGTATTGACCAAAACGATTCTAGCTTCATCCTCTTCGGCAATGGGTAATTCAATAAATTTTATCATAACTTTAATTTTGCATAATTTACTAAGACCGTTTCACAACCTCTTATCCCAGCGTTGCCAATGAAAAGAATCATCACCAGAATCGCATCATTGCTCACTCTTGCTTTGGTGTGCCTCTCTTCATGTAAACAAGGACCTTCAGAAGAAATTCCGGTCGCCCCCATCGAGCTATTGTTTCCTGAAAAGGCTGCCAATCTCACCATTTATGAGGTGAATATCCGGCAGCATACCAAGGAGGGAACCCTCGCCGCATTCACCAAAGATCTTCCCCGCCTGAAGGAGCTCGGTGTAGGGATGCTGTGGATTATGCCTGTGCAACCCATCGGAGTAAAAAACCGCAAAGAGCCTCTTGGAAGCTACTACTCTATTAAGGATTACACGAAAATCAATCCTGAATTTGGGACGGAAGAAGATTTTAAGAATCTCGTCACCAAGACCCACGAACTTGGCATGTACATTATTCTCGATTGGGTGCCTAACCATACAGCATGGGATCATCCATGGATTACTGCGCACCCAGACTTCTATGCTCGCGATTCGAAGGGCGATATCATGCATGAGGCTGACTGGTTAGACATCGCACTGCTGGACCATACGAATCCAAAAGCCCGCGCCGCGATGATTGAAGATCTGAAATACTGGGTGACAAAATTTGACATCGATGGATTCCGTTGTGATCATGCCGGGCATGAAATCCCACTTTACTTCTGGGAGGAAGTCCGGGCTGCGATCGATCCCATCAAAGATCTCTTTTGGCTTGCGGAATGGGACGGCGCACGAATGCACCTGGAGTTTGATGGGACGTATGCCTGGGAACTTTTGCACGTTACCAATAAAGTAATCAAGGGCAAAGCGAACGCGAATGATATCGCAGACTGGATTGACAAGGACGCAAAAGAATACGGGCGAAAACCTTTCCGCATGACGATGATTACCAACCACGATGAAAATTCATGGCAAGGAACAGAATTCGAG
>JAYVRH010000659.1:0-3507 GCA_043776495.1 Cyclobacteriaceae bacterium | reverse complement strand
ATCTTACGGGCTGCGATTTACTTGCTTTTCGTGCTGGTGGCCATGGCTGGATTGTATTACATGATGAATTTTCAGTTTCTGGCTGCCGTGCAGCTCATCCTCTACGCGGGTGGCATTGTGGTCCTCATTATTTTCTCCATTCTGCTCACCAGTCAGATCAACAGCAAACTTGAGCCGCCGAGAGCAAGTCATTTGGTCATGGGCATCCTCACGGCCCTAGGTGGCATCGCGCTCGTCGGCTTCACCGTTTTACCATACACCTTCTCACCCTCGAAGACCGCCTCGGTTGACGTCAACATGCGAACCATCGGCAGGCAATTGCTGGACACCAGTGAGTATGGTTATTCGTTGCCTTTTGAAGTGATCAGTGTTTTGCTTCTGGCCGCATTGGTCGGTACCATTTTCATCGCCCGAAAAACACGCACATGAGCTTAGCATCTGAAATACCGCTGGAGTACATGATCGTCCTGGGCACGTTGGTATTCTTCATTGGCCTGGTAGGAGTAATCATTCGTCGAAATCTGATCACCATGCTCATGGGCATCGAGCTGATGCTGAATGCCGTGAACATTAACTTCGCGGCTTTCAACCATTACCTGTACCCGAACAGGCTTGAAGGGCATTTTTTTGCTTTGTTCGTCATCGCCATCGCCGCTGCTGAAGCTGCCATCGCCATCGCGCTGATCATTAATATTTATCGCAAGTTTGGCACCGTCAGTGTAGATGATGTAGATGAATTGAAATATTAGAAGTCATGGACTATTCATTCACACTTCTCATACTCATCGTACCGTTTCTTATCTTCATTGCGGTTGGCTTGCTCAGCAATCGGCTGAAACCGGAAGTGGCTGGAATCGCGGGAACGATGGGCTTGTTCTTCATCACCATCTTATCTTATTATACCGCTTATCTGTACTTCAATTCTCCCCGTTCAGAAACGGGATTCAAATCAATAGAAGCATTCAATATCCTCTGGCTCACTTTTACGGACCATTTGCAGATCCATTTGGGCATCATGCTCGACGCCCTTTCCGTGATGATGCTCGTAGTGATCACCACCGTATCTCTGATGGTGCACATCTACAGCCTGGGTTATATGAAGGGTGAAGTTGGGTTTCAGCGGTACTTCGCTTTCCTTTCGCTCTTCACTTTTTCTATGCTGGGCCTGGTGGTGGCGACCAACATTTTTCAGATGTACATCTTCTGGGAACTGGTGGGCGTCTCTTCTTATCTGCTGATCGGATTTTACTTCGACCGCCCTTCGGCAGTAGCAGCATCTAAGAAAGCATTTATTGTCACGCGCTTTGCAGACCTGGGATTTCTCATTGGTATCCTGATCTTATCATTTAATACGGACACATTTGATTTTATGACACTCACCAGCATGAACGGCCCCGTGATTGCAAATACTACCGGTGCTGTGTTCATGGGCGCTTCGGTCACGACGTGGGCGATGTTGCTCATCTTTATGGGAGGCGCTGGAAAATCGGCGATGTTCCCCTTGCACATCTGGTTGCCCGATGCGATGGAGGGCCCGACACCGGTTTCAGCCTTGATCCATGCGGCAACGATGGTGGTGGCAGGCGTTTATCTCGTGGCTAGATTATTTCCAATTTATTCTTTCTCATCACCCAATGCCCTTGAAGTGATCATGTATGTGGGAAGCTTTACTTCCTTGTTTGCGGCCGTCATCGCATGCACACAACTTGACATAAAAAGAGTGCTTGCTTTCTCGACGCTCTCCCAGATTGGCTACATGATGGTGGCGTTGGGTGTGTCAGGATATGGCGGTGAAGCCGGCCTGGGATATATGGCTTCGTTGTTTCACCTCTTTACCCACGCATTTTTTAAGGCCCTGCTTTTCCTTGGAGCTGGTTCCGTTATACATGCAGTACACAGCAATCTTATGAACGACATGGGAGGACTGCGAAAACACATGCCCATCACGCACATCACATTCTTGATTGCCTGCCTGGCCATCGCTGGAATTCCTCCGTTCTCCGGATTCTTCAGCAAAGATGAAATACTGGTGGCGGCCTTTGAACACAACAAACTGGTCTTTGCCGTGCAGTGGGTGGTGGCTGGAATCACCGCCTTCTATATGTTTCGTCTTTACTTTAGCATTTTTTGGAACCGCACGCCAGAGTTTCATCATATACCGCATGAGTCGCCGGCGACAATGACCGTGCCCTTAATGATCCTTGCTACCGCTTCCGTCTTTGCAGGTTTCGTTCCTTTCCATGAATTGGTGACGAGTGATGGAATGCCTTTTGAAACAGAGTTCCACTGGATGATCGCGCTTACTTCTGTCTTCGTTGCACTTGTTGGAATCGGAATTGCAGCTACACTCTATTACAAACAAAATCCAAAACCAGAGAATCTTGCAAATGGCTTGCATGGATTTTACACGGCAACCTTCAGAAAATTTTACATCGATGAAGTGTATCTCTTCATCACACACCGCCTGATATTCAACCTGATTTCAAGACCGGTAGCCTGGTTTGACCGCCATGTTGTGGATGGGACCATGAATTTTATTGGTAACACCACTGTGTTCTTTTCCGGGGCTATCAAAAAAATGCAGTCAGGGCAGATGCAGTTGTATATATGGTTTTTCACTTCAGGAGTTGTTTTGCTGACATTGATGATTCTGTATTTAAACTAGTAAACCGATCATGAACCCCCTACTTTTTCTTTTGATCATTCCAATACTGACGATGACCGGCATTGTGCTTACCGGAGACGTAAAGAGGGTGCGGATCATTTCAGCAGCGGGAATGAGTGCTCAACTGTTCTTTGCTTTTCTATTGCTCTACTGGTTCTTCCAGCAACGTCATGCGGGAAATGTCGATCCAATGTTATTTGTTTCCACCACTACGTGGTATGAGTCATTCAATATTCAGTTGAAATTTGGTGTCGATGGCATTTCGGTGGCCATGATATTATTAACCTCCATTGTTACGTTCGCAGGCGTGTTTGCATCCTGGCAATTGGAATATCTGACGAAGGAGTTCTTTGTCTCGCTCATCCTTCTCGCCACAGGAGTGTTTGGCTTCTTCATTTCGCTCGATCTCTTCACCCTATTTCTCTTCTATGAATTGGCCGTGATCCCCATGTATCTGCTCATAGGCATCTGGGGCACCGGTCCTAAAGAATATTCTGCGATGAAGTTAACATTGATGCTGATGGGTGGCTCTGCTCTACTCCTCGTGGGTTTACTGGGCATTTATTTCAACTCTGCGCCAGCAGGAGGAAGGCTTACGTTTGACCTCACCGAAATTGCCAAAACTGGAATTCCCGTAGTGGCACAAATGTTTTTCTTCCCTTTCACCTTTATCGGTTTTGGCATCTTAGGAGCGCTCTTCCCTTTCCACACCTGGTCTCCCGATGGTCATGCTTCGGCGCCTACCGCCGTGTCGATGTTGCATGCGGGAGTGCTGATGAAATTGGGAGGTTACGGATGTTTCAGAGTAGCAATGTATCTGATGCCGGAAGCGGCACATTCAT
>JAYVRH010000658.1:0-3519 GCA_043776495.1 Cyclobacteriaceae bacterium | reverse complement strand
CTACATGGACGTCATTCCAAATTGAAAACGCCCTAATTATTAATAACCCCATCCTTTGTCTCCGTCATTAAAGCAGGAAGATTTTTGTCTTTAAACATCTTGTTGTAGTTGGCCACGTCTTTCAGAATGATGTCATTCATCTGCAGCTTGTATTTCTGCCAATCGGCCTGAACGTCGCGAAGGCGGTCGGAGACACCCTGCGTTACACGCGGATCATGTGCATCCAGGTTCATTCGAAGCTGGAAGAACTCTGAGTTAAGCTTGTTCTGGAAGTTAATGATGTCCTGACCATTTTTTGAGCGAATCTCAATAAGATTCGATTCCCACTTGTCAATCTTTTTGATGAGTTCCTTGCCATTGTCAACAATGTCTTTTACGTCCTTATTGTTCTTCATTACATCGTTATAGGTTTCAATCTGCTTCCTCACTTTGCGCATTCCATTGATGGACTTGTTCAACTCATCCAGGCTTTTCTCCACTTGATTTAACGTTTCTTGTTGCATCGTCCAATCTGCCGAAGATGCTTTCAGATTGGGATCGGCAAGTATTTCAAATTCAGTTTCTGATCCTTCGTTTTTGAAAGTTAACCTTGCCTTATATTTATCAGGTGCTACCCGATGTCCACGATAATCACCATAGATATAAACGCCAGATACATCAGCTAAATTCTCTCCACGGAAATCCCAGGCAAAACGGTTAACACCCGCCTCAGCAGGAACAACTTGTGGAGCAGGCGGACCCCCAGGATAGGATTTAAGACTCTCATCTTTCTTGCTCGAATATTTTCGGATTGATTTGCCATTGAGGTCAAGGATCTCAAATGATAAGTTGTTTGTATCCGCTTTTTCGTTCAGGTAATAATCAAATACAACACCCTCTGTTGGATTTTGCCCAACGCCGGGAATCTCATTGCCACTCGTAGCAAGGGAAGCGGGGGCTCCACTGAGACGATAGGTAGGCTTAGGTTGATAAATCTTCACAAGGCTATTTCCAAACTCTCCCTTCGATTGTTGAATGGCCCCCAGGTCATCTAATATCCAAAATGCACGCCCTGCCGTAGCTGCCACCAAATCATTGTTCTTAATAATTAGATCCGTAACAGGAACCACGGGAAGATTGATTTGCATCTTGCTCCAGTTCAACCCTCCGTTGAATGAAATATAAAATCCTCTTTCAGCGCCACCATACAAAAGGTCTTTCACTTTCTTGTCTTCGCGGATTACTTTTAAGAAGTCATCATTTTCAATTCCCGCCCCGATCTTTGTCCAGGTCTTTCCATAGTCTGTCGACTTATAAGTCATGTTGGAGAAATCATTGAACTTGTAACGCGACGCTGATATATAAACGACGGCTTTATCATGGGGGGAAACTTCTATTGAGTGGATCAGGCATTCAGGCAAGCCGGCGGGCGTTATATTTTGCCAATTTTTCCCGCCATCCTTTGTGATGTGCACCAATCCGCAATCACTGCCGGTATAAATCACACCCTTCTCCTCGGCAGACTCCTTGACATAGTATATTGTATTATAATTCTCTCCACCCGCCCCTTCATTTGTGATGGGTCCACCGCTGACATCCTGTTTGGTTGTATCATTTCTGGTAAGATCAGGGCTAATTACATCCCAGCCCATGCCACCGTTGGTCGATTTGAAAAGTACGTTGCCAGCGTGGTACATCGTTTTGGAATCATGGGGTGAATTGATCAGTGGAGCATTCCAATTGAAACGGTATTTCATCCGTTTAGGGGCCCACGCAAGGTTGGTGGCAGGATATTCCATGACATTTTTTGTCTGGCCCGTTTTTATATCAAGAACAGTTAAGAGGCCCTGATAACATCCGCCATAAAAATACCGCGGGTCATCGGCGTTATCAAAGACAATATAAGCGCTTTCACAGCCAGGACCATTGACCCAATTTTTTTCAGTAATGCCGGCGCCACTGGTACGACTTTGAATCATCACAGAATTATTATCCTGCTGCCCCCCGTAAACCCAGAAAGGAAAGCGATTATCAACATTCACGCGATAGAATTGAGCGGTGGCCTGGTTATCAATCGATGACCACGACTTGCCCGTATTAAAAGTGATAGATCCCCCACCATCATCTGCCAGCGCCATATTCTGGCTATATTTGGGATTGATCCAAAGATCATGTGTGTCGCCGTGACCAATCTGTACATTTTGGAAAGTTTTCCCACCATCAATTGATCGCAGCATCGGTGCGTTGAGTACGTATACCACATCGGCATTCAAAGGATCAGCAAAAACCTCCATATAGTACCATGATCGTGCGGTGATGGTTTGATCGCTTGTCATTTGATTCCACTTCTTTCCGCCATCGTCCGAACGATAAAGTCCAGCTTTTGATTTTTCAGCTTCGACAATGGCATAAACGCGATTTGGGTTTGCCCTCGATACAGACACTCCCATCTTACCTACTTCTTTCGGCAGGCCTTCGATAATTTTAATCCATGTCTCTCCGCCGTCGGTTGATTTCCACAACAAACATCCGGGACCGCCACTCTCTATTTTCCAGGGATAACGCCTGTGTTGCCAGGTGGCAGCATATAATATTCTTGGGTTTGTCATATCGATGCTCAAAGAAGACACTCCTGTATTGTCATCGACAAACAAAGTTCTCTTCCATGTTGCCCCACCGTCAATAGATTTATAGACTCCGCGCTCACCACCTGAGCCATGGACAGGACCTTGTGCCGCGACCCACACTATTTCCGGGTTATTGGGATGGATCGCAATGTCAGAAATATGCCGGGACTTTTCGAGGCCTATGTTTTTCCAGGTTTTACCTCCGTCGGTAGATTTATAGATACCATCCCCATAGGATGTCATCACACCCCGCACAGCATGCTCACCGGAGCCGACATAAATCACATTTGGGTCTGACTCACTCACCACAATCTTACCGATAGACCCTACTTTAAAAAATCCATCAGAAATATTTTTCCAGCTGATGCCTGCATCCTCCGTCTTTGAAATACCGCCACCGGTGTAGCCAACATAGTAAGCATTATCGTTACCAACGACACCTGAAATCGTATTGGCACGTCCACCACGGAAAGGGCCGATGTTACGCCATTTGACTGCTTTGAATTTATCTGCATCAAATTTTGATGCCGCTTGTGCCTCAGGCTTGGCTTTGGATTTCTGTGCAGGTGTAACAAATGAAATCAGCAGTCCTGCGAGGATGAGTATGGGTAATTTCTTCATGGCTATTTTGGCTTTCAACTTACGATTTACGAAATGTTTATTCAATTCTGATTCAATATATGACTGTAATGTTCGACCCTGCTGGGGTCGTAAATTCATTTTAGGACGACATATTAATAAACATTTGACTCCCTTCGGAGTCAGTAAGCAGTGGCCAAACAATCCTGAAGGGATTGAACGTTTATAGAACGGACATGCGACCATCACCAGTTGACCCCGAAGGGTGTCGAACCATTACAGGTCAATTTCGTTGGTAAGAAACATGATATAGGACTAAGCATTGACATCAATA
>JAYVRH010000657.1:0-3528 GCA_043776495.1 Cyclobacteriaceae bacterium | reverse complement strand
GATCTCAAAAATGGCCTGCTCATTGCCTCGAAAGAACAGGTTTATTCTTCGCGGGTCAAGCGAGCCCACTGGCACCCCCGCCGTTTGAAGGTCTGCATAGGAAATTTTATAGACGCCATTTTTCGCTACCGGTATTTTGTAATACGACTGAGTGAAATTGATCCATTGGTTGGAAAACTGGGCATAGGAATTTTGTGCCGCTGCAAATGCCAAACAAAAGAACCCTACCCAAACCCTTCCCTTCACAGCCATTTTGATCAAAATCAGTCTTGTCAACAAGGTAAATACAGCATTCAGCATTGATGTAAATGCTTTATTTGAGCTAAAATAGGCCAAATTCAAAAATAATCTAAAATTTTTTAACAGTACTTGGCCATACATAGTACTTTCCCGTATAAGACCTTGAGCGCTTATTTTAATTGTGGATGTATGAATCTTGAAAACACGCAAGTACAAATGAGGAAGGGAATATTAGAATATTGCATCCTCCATATCATTTCGCGGGGAGAGGTATATGCCTCCGACATGCTGGATGAACTGACCACAGCCCGGATGATCGTGGTAGAAGGCACGCTTTACCCGCTGTTGACGCGGCTCAAAAATGCCGGGTTGCTGGAATACAAATGGGTTGAATCCAAATCCGGGCCTCCGAGAAAATATTATAAACTCACAGAAATTGGTGCAGAATTCCTGAAAGGATTGACCGACACCTGGGAGGACCTCATTCACTCGACGAACCAGATCACACAGAAATCTAAGGCCACCGTATAATAATTAAACCACACTCCTATCTTTTAGTTGAGATATGAAAAAGAACATCAGCATTAACATCAGCGGCATTATTTTCCACATCGAGGAAGAAGGGTACGAGACCCTCCGCAAATACCTCGACTCTGTCAATAAGTATTTTGCTTCGTTTGAAGACAACAGTGAAATTCTCTCCGACATTGAAGGAAGAATTGCCGAAATATTTCTTTCCAAACTCAATGATGGCAAACAAGTCATCACCGCTGAAGATGTCAGCAGCCTGATCGCCACCATGGGCAGCGTTAATGACTTCAAAGCAGCAGAGGAACAGGAGTTTGCTGCGGGAGGACCCGCGGCAGGCAGCACACAGCAAAACACTTCTTCCTCCGCTTCGTCTAACTCTACCACTGCCTCCAAAAAGCTCTTCCGTGATCAACACAGAAAAATCCTTGGAGGTGTTTGCGCCGGACTCGGGCATTATTTCAGTGTGGACCCCGTGTGGCCACGTTTGTTGCTTGCCCTACTCACCATTGGTACTTCAGGATTTTTTCTGTTAGTCTATATCGTGCTATGGATTTTCCTGCCAGCATCAGAACTGGAGGAGGAAACTTCCATCAAGAAAATGTATCGCGACCCAGATAAGAAGGTACTTGGCGGCGTGGCAGCCGGGATGGCAGCCTTCTTTGGTGCCGACGCATCGCTCATCAGAGTACTGTTTGTGATCTCTGCTTTTTTCGGTGGTCTGGGCATCGTGGTCTATATCGTGATGCTGATTGTTCTACCTGAAGCCAAAACGATCACTGAAAAAATGAAGATGCAAGGTGAGCCGGTCACCCTTTCGAACATTGAGTCAACCGTGAAGAAAGGCCTGAACGAAAAAGGCGATTCGGAAGAAAGCGTACTCACAAGAATCATTCTCTTTCCCTTCCGTGCCATAGGCGCATTGTTCAGTTTACTAGGCCCAGTATTACGTGTGCTCCTCGACATTTTGCGCGTCGCGATTGGATTGGTCTTCACTTTGACCGGACTGGCATTGATAATCGCATTGATCCTGGGTTTTGGAATATTAATCGGAATTTTAAATGCTCCTGATTGGCATCTTTTTGGAGACGGGTATTTATCAGCGCCAAATTTCCCTCTGAGTGCCCTTCGTAATAGCGTACCAACCTGGACTGTCTTCTTTACTTTCCTCACAGCATTTATACCCTCCCTCTTCATATTGTTAATGGGAAGTTCGATCATGGCCAAACGCATTGTGTTCAGGCCTGCAGTAGGTTGGTCATTATTTGTAATCTTCTTTGTGAGCGTGGCCGTGATCGGAGTTAGCTTGCCACAGATAATCTTCGGATTTAAAGAACAGGGTGAATATAAAGTCGAAGAGGTCTTTAACCTCGACGGCAAGACTCCCATGCTTAACATCAATGAAACGGGCCTAGACGACTACAATGTCACTTCCATTTCGTTGAAAGGGTATGCAGGCAAGGGGATCAAAGTAATAGAACGCTTTGAATCACAGGGAGCTTCGCGAAAAATAGCTGGAGAAAATGCAAGGATGATAGAATACCATGTAACACAGGCCGACAGCGTCATTACTTTTGACTCAAATATTACCTTCAAACCCGACGCAAAGTTCCGCGCCCAGCGACTTGACATTGACGTGTTCGTTCCATATGACCAATCATTTGTGGTTGATTCCAAACTTTGGAGGATTATTGAAACAAACGTGATCGACCGTGCCAGGCAGAAGAACCATCGCTTCTCACTGAATGAGGAAACCCAGACATGGAAAATAACTCAGGATGGCCTTGAGTGTGTCTCTTGTCCGATGAGCGCTCCTGATCCTGACTTCAGTGCCAATGATCAATTTGGCTTGAAAGATTTTAATTCAATTGACCTTCAAGGCCTGTTCGATGTTCAAATTAGTATGGGTGATGCTTATGCCGTTGAATTGAAGGGAACCGAACCTGAACGCAAACGATACGATGTATATGTCAATGGAGAAACACTTGTTATCGACTATAAAGATCATCGCAAATTTTTCTGGAAGCGGAATTTATTACGCGATGATGAGTTGAAGATTACGATCACAATGCCCGAGTTGCGCGAACTGGATGTTACTGGCGCAGGTAAGCTTAGGTTCGCCGGCTTTGATGAAGATGAGGTGGACATCAAACTCACCGGGGCTGTAAAGGCCGAAGGTGAGCTGACTGCGAAGACGCTCAATATTAAATTGACAGGTGCCTCATCCCTGGACCTTAACGGCAGCGGAAAATTTATGGATGCCGACATTGTAGGCGCTTCCGGTTTAAGGGCCTATGGTTACGAGGTCGAGCATTGTATCGTAGAAGCACATGGAGCATCCTCCGCAAAGGTGAATGTGACCGACAGGCTTGAAATAAAAAAGGGTATTGCCAGCAGTGTTTCGCACAAGGGGAATCCCGAGATCATCAAAAGATGAGTGCTTAGGCGCTAAAGTGCTTAGGTGCTAAAGTGTTAAAGTGCTAACGTGTTTAGTTGGGCTAACTTTCGCACTTTAACACTTTAGCACTTCAACACTTTAATACTACCTTCGTCGGATGCAACAGCGCCTCCTTTCGCTCGACGTATTTCGTGGAGCTACCGTAGTAGCCATGATCATTGTCAATAACCCAGGCTCCTGGGATACTGTTTATCCACCTTTGCTCCATGCAAAATGGAACGGTTGCACTCCTACTGACCTGATCTTTCCGTTCTTCCTTTTTATGGTAGGCGTGTCCATTCATTTTGCTTACCAAAGCAAAA
>JAYVRH010000656.1:0-3573 GCA_043776495.1 Cyclobacteriaceae bacterium | reverse complement strand
GATCCTGCGTAAGCCATAAAGATTGGTTTTCAACAATGAGCGCACCGCCTGGCACCAGCGCAATTGCCCGTGGCATGATAAGACTGTCAATGTAGATTTTGCTTGCATCCATCATTCCATCGCCATCAGTATCCTCCAATATGGAAACGCGCCCACTCCGCTTCTTATCCCCATCTCCGTCGATGTCATTCATGAACCCGCGCATCTCGACTACCCAAAGTCTTCCTTTAGGGTCAAAAGTAAAAACCACCGGATCCTGAACCATTGGCTCAGAGGCGACTAATTGAATTTCTAAACCCTCTGCAAGTTCAAATGTGGTCAACTCTTCAGTTGGAGTATGTTGGGGTGAAGGTGGTTCATTACCGTTGTCGTTCTGTTGAGAACAACTTGTCAGCAATAGGCAAGCTATAAGAAAAATAGAGGTGGCGCTTAGCGAAAGGCCAAGCACTCCACCAGGTTTGCAATATCTTCTCAAAAGAAAATGGCTTTATACTTTATTCGGATCAGGATGTACCCACGGCTGACGATAGGGGCGCTGAAGAAGTGCGTTGGCTTCAGGATCGCCGACAATTTGACGCTTTACCGGATCGTACACAATTGGCCGTCCTGTCTTCATCGCCAAATTTGCCAGGATGCAGGCTGCCGTAGAGATATGTCCTTCTTCAATATCCGCGACAGGCCGGCTACCTTTTTCAATGGCAGCCAGGAAATCGAGCATGTGCAGCCTGGTGGCAGGTGCAGCGTTGAGTTCTATTCTTTCTTCAGTCAGATCTTCAGGATATTTCTCCTTTTCGTACACAACATCTTTATGAATCTTCACTCCATCTTTATCGTCGGGTATAAAATCATAACGCATGGTACTAGCGATCAATGTGCCTTTATCTCCATAAAGTGTAAATGACCACGGGTAATCGGGGTTGGGAGGAGTGCCCCAGGTACGATGCTGCCAAACGCAATCGAGTTCCTTGTATTCAAAGACTGCAGTTTGTGTGTCGGCAATATTGGATTTAGCTTCTTTTTGCGAATAAATTCCGCCACTGGAGTAGATGCGTGTGGGCCAGCCAAGTTTCAACATCCAACGCACGGTGTCAAACATATGTACACACATATCGCCTGTGATGCCATTGCCATATTCCATAAAAGCGCGCCACCAGCGAATGTGGGGTATTCCATCATAAGGCCTCATGGGGGCGGGACCTGTCCACATTTCATAGTCCAGAAAATCAGGTATTGTTTGCAGGGCGGGATTAGAACCATTTCTCATATGCAGGTAGCAACACATTTCGACATGAGAAACTTTTCCTAGGAGGCCGGCGTCAACAATGTTTTTCTTCGCCTCAATCAGGTGTGGCGTACTTTTCCGTTGTGTTCCTACCTGAACCACGCGGTTGTACTTGCGTGCGGCGGCGACCATCGCTTCTCCTTCCATTACATCCACGCTGATCGGCTTTTGCACATACACATGTGCTCCGGATTTGACGGCCTCAATCATCTGGAGCGCATGCCAATGATCAGGGGTTCCAATCAAAACAACATCCAATTTATTTTCGGATAGCATTTTCCGATAATCGCCGTACAGAAGCGGCGTTTTCCCGGACTTCTGTCGTTTGCTCACCAATTCTCCGGCGGCGGTGAGGATATTTTTGTCGACATCGCAGACAGCGATCACTTCAACGGGTGCAACCTGCATCAACCGGAACAAATCACTCTTCCCATACCATCCTGCCCCAATCAAACCAACGCGAAGCGTCTTGCCCTGAAGGATCATATCCATACCCTGGGCGCCCAGGGCAGAGAGGGCAAATGTGGCGGTAGCGCCTTTAAGAAAATGTCTGCGGTTGATGGTTGAATTTTCCATTTGATCGTAATTAATGGTTTATGGTTTCTCTTAGATACGTTTAAATTCAGGCATACAATTTAGCTGAATAAACTGCATCAGCAACGTCTACTTGGAATTTTCTAAACTTTAAATTTCTTCGATAAACTGGTTTGAGTATTCGTTGTATTTTAGGATGATCATGAAAGGGGACTTCAAATAGAAAATTCGTTTAACTTTAACTACAAGCCGAGCCTTTATGAAAACTCTAAAACCAACTAGGAGGGCCTTCCTCCAAAGCGCTACTTCCGTAATAGCTGGAAGTGTGCTATTATCGCCATTTGCCGCGACGGCTCAATCAAGGGTGTTGGGGGCGAATGAACGAATCCGTGTAGGGCTGA
This sequence comes from Cyclobacteriaceae bacterium, assembly GCA_043776495.1. Lineage (GTDB taxonomy): Bacteria > Bacteroidota > Bacteroidia > Cytophagales > Cyclobacteriaceae > ELB16-189. The sequence continues at coordinate 1,356 of JAYVRH010000656.1, read as the reverse complement.
TTGGTGCGAAAGGTATGGGCTTTGCAGATTTGGATGATGCTCTGAAGGTGCCGGGAGTTGAGTGTGCCGCCATCTGCGATATTGACGACAGTGTCTTAGATATGAGAATTGCTGAAGTCACCAAGCGACAAGGCAAAGCACCAGCCCGCTATAAAGATTTCCGAAAGATGTTGGAAGATAAGGATATTGATGCCGTAATGATCGGTACACCAGATCATTGGCATTGCCTGCCTTTTGTTTATGCCTGTCAGGCAGGTAAGGATGTTTATGTTGAAAAACCTTTGGCCAATAGTATTGGCGAATGCGAAGTAATGGTAAAGGCTACGCGCCATTACAATCGTGTAGTTCAGGTAGGCCAGCAGCAGCGTAGTGGAGACCATTGGATGAAAGCCATGGAATTTATCAAAGGAGGGAGGATTGGCCAACTGCGTAAAGTAGAAGTGTGGGCAAATTTTAATTATGGAATGGGACAGCCAATCGTAGAAGATGGCAAAGTGCCAGTGGGTGTGGATTTCGATACCTGGTTAGGTCCAGCTCCCTTGCGAAGCTTTAACAATTCAAGATTCCATGGATCCTGGCGTATGTTTTGGGATTATGGTGGTGGGTTATTAACCGAGTGGGGTGTACACCTACTTGACATGGCCTTGTGGGCAAAAGATATTCATGATGCGCCATTATCAGTAAGTGCAGCCGGTGGCAACTGGTCGTTTAAGGATCATGCCCATGAAACCTTTGATACGATGAGTGTTCAATATCAAATGAAAGATTTTTTGATCAGTTGGGAACATACAGCTGGCACCCAAAGTGGCCCATATGGAAGACCCTATGGTCTTGCCTTTATTGGCAACGATGCCACTTTGGTCGTGGACAGGAATGGTTGGGAGCTATTGCCAGAGCAAGAGGATGGAAAGTATAAGGTTCAGGCCATGCCGAAACAGGGGGCTCGGGACTCACACCTGGATCATGTGAAAAACTTTTTTGAATGCATAAAGACCAGGAAAGATCCGGCATGCACGATAGAAAACGGAAGGCTGGTGGCGTTGTATGCACACATGGGCAACATCGCCCTTCGCACACAATCTACATTGACATGGGAAGAAGCTACGAAAAGTTTTGGTGGTAATTCAATTGCAAACGCTTTGATTACTCCGGCATACCGGAAGCCCTGGACCTTACCGGTTATTTGAGAATTGCTATAAGGAACTAATCGTCATCGTCACCAGTGGTTACCGGAATCACAAAGGCTGCTCGGGTCGGACCAGGGAAAGGAATTTCCCCTTTCAGTCCATGCCATAGTACCCGGTTAAATTCAACATCGTTGTTGGTGTCCTCTTTCGTAAAAGAGAAATTCTCGGA
>JAYVRH010000655.1:0-3587 GCA_043776495.1 Cyclobacteriaceae bacterium | reverse complement strand
AGCACACCAATTGCTGCAGGAACTTCCTGAATTGACCGATCGGAAGCGTAAGCCTTCACAATCACTTCATTGAGTACACGAACCGAGTCCTCAGATGAAGATTTCTGGGCTAGAATTGATGACGTTGTCATCATCAATATCAAAGAAAACAGGAACGATGCCAGGAATTTCAATGGACGAAAATAAGAATCGTCTGACGCTGAACAAAATGGTCGACTAAGGAGCATCCGTTTATTCGATAAGATTAGTATTACCACTCAGTCACAAGGGCAAAAGTTATTGATTGGAAATTTGTTTGTCTTTGTGAACTAAACTCCGTCCATCACCATTTCTACTGTTCTTGCCCCTTCAAAATACCCGGCCAGTTTTAACATCACTCTGTCAACCAAAGTATCAGGGCATGAAGCCCCACTCGTAAGCACGATGGTGACTGGCCTCTTTTCAGGAAGGAATTCATGTGTCACGATATTCTCTTTTGTATGAAAATTAAAATGATGAATTTCTCCCTGTGATTTAATTTCGAGCTCTGAGTTGATGAAGTAGGTGGAAAAATTTCGTTCGCAAAGTTCTACGATGTGAGAGGTATTCGAACTATTATACCCGCCTACCACGATTGCCAGGTCTGCATTTGTTTTCAATAACTCGTAGGTAGCATCCTGATTATCATTTGTGGCGTAACAAAGCGTATCGCGCGTATCGGAAAAATGATCTTTGATGGTTGATTCACCATATTTTCTGATCATCAGTTGTTTGAAGAAATCTGCTATGGCCTGGGTTTCTGTGGCGAGCATGGTGGTCTGATTTACTACCCCCACCTTTTGTAATTGTGTTTCCGGAAGGAAGCCATCAGAATATTTTCCTGCAAACTCCTCGAAGAAGCTGGAGCTTGGTTTACTTCCCAAAATATAGTTTCCGAGGGCAATGGCATCCTCCATGTCCTTCACAACGACGGAAGGCCCGTTGGCCATGCTATGCGAAAACGTGGCGCGCGTCTCTTCATGGTTTGGTTTACCATGTATGATCGTCGTGTACGCCTCTGTGCCAAGCTTCTCGGCGCGGTTCCACACCTTCTCGACAAATGGACAGGTTGTGTTGTATTGTTGAATTTGCACACCCTTGTCGGACAGTAACTTTTCAATCTCCCGTGTGGTGCCAAAGGCAGGAATGATGACGATGTCGTCTTTACCAATTTCTTTCCAGGGTATGAACTGGGTACCGTCAGTGTCCATAATGAATTTGATTCCCCGGTCCAGGAGGTCGCTGTTGACTTCCTGATTGTGGATCATCTGACTTAGCAAATAAACTTTCTTGCCGTTGTTTTCTTCCAGCGCACGATAGCTGATCTCTATGGCATTTTCTACACCATAACAGAAGCCAAAATGTCTTGCGAGGATAAATTGTACCGGGCCAAAGTCGAGCACGGAGGGAGAGAAATCCTGCTTGCGCAAGTCGTTCAACTTGCGGGATTCTTTGATCCGGCCTGTGATGGATGACCGGTAGTAAGCGGGTATTTGGAATTTTTTGATAAAATGGATTTAACAACCAACCGTAAAGTTAGTGGTTTGTTGGCTGGTGTTTAAAAACAATTGACGCCTGGTCGTAAATGATCAGGCGTCATCGTTCTCAGGCTGCTTTGGACAGCTTGTCTTCTTTCACCTTGTTGGTGTGCACCTCTTTGGAGTTGAGGTCAAACGACTTGACTTCCACCAGGTTCTTTTTGAAATACTTGAGCACCTCCATGATTTTACCATCAATTTTGCTGCGGACACGCTCTCCTTTTTTAAACAGTCTCCTCATTTCTACTTACAGTTAATTTACAATCGGATTGCATAGATATATTCTCTCGGAAAATCTTCATATACACCTGAAAAGGTGATAAGATCGCCGGGTCTTTTGCTTTTGATAATCGAATTTACCTCTTCCACTGTCTTAACCTCCTTATCGTTGATGCGGGTGATAATAAATCCTTCCTTCATGTCTGTATAGCGGGCAATCTTTCCATTCTCAAGGGACTTTACTTTTACTCCGTGGGTCAGATCAAGGTTCTTGAGCACTTTGCTTTCCACATTCTCAAGGTCCAGTCCGAGTGTGGCGACAGCATCTTTCTCTTCGCGTTTCACTGTGCCGAATTTCCCGTCACGGTTTTTGAGCGTCACTGTAAAAACCTTTTCTTTCCCTGTCCGGTTTACAGTCACCTTCACTTTATCACCCGGATGTTTAAGTCCAATGTATTCAATTAAGCTGGTACTTGTTTTAACGGTAATATCATCCAACATTACGATTACGTCACCTTTTTCAATGCCTGCTTCTTTCGCGGCGCTCTTATTCTCTATATCGCCAAAGCCACTAACGTAAGCGCCCTCGTTCACAGAAAGGTTCTTCTCTTTTGCAAATTCACCGGTTACACTTCCCACCTGAATCCCGAGCCACCCACGCTGCACGGTACCATACGCGAGGAGGTCTTCGACAATTTTGCTGACGATATTCGAGGGGACCGCAAACCCATAGCCGATGTAAGATCCTGTCTGGCTGGCAATTGCTGTATTGATACCGAGAAGTTCACCATTAAGATTCACGAGGGCGCCTCCACTGTTGCCAGGATTGATGGCAGCGTCGGTTTGAATGAATGACTCAATTGCAGTCCTCGCTTGTGGATCATTCCCGTTGCTGCCGTTAATAACATCAATGTTTCTCCCTTTTGCGCTGATGATGCCAGCTGTGACTGTAGAGTTCAGATTGAAAGGGTTGCCAACGGCCAAAACCCATTGCCCAACTTTAGCATTGTCAGAATTTACAAAAGATAGGAATGGCAATGCCTTTTGATTAATTTTTATTACCGCCAGGTCCGTATCCGGATCGGTGCCTACTACTTCTGCTTTGAAGGTCCTGTTATCTGATAAGGTAACATCAACTACATCTGCATCCTGAACCACATGATTGTTGGTAACGATATACCCGCCTTCATTAATAATGACACCGCTGCCGGTACTTTGAGTTGGGCCGCCCTGACGAGGATTCTGTGGACCAAAGAAGAACTGAAACGGATCGTTTGTATCGGGAGCCCGATCGCGCGAGGCAACCTGACCCTCTGAGGTAGAACGAATGTGCACCACCGCCTTCGTAACCTTTTCCGCCGTGGTAGTAAAATCCAAAGGGACTGCAACTCCATCTTCATTTACATGATATGCCACTTGAGAAGAGGGTACCGATGAAATATGTTCGATTTTTACGCCGTCCTTTTCAGGGCTAAACCACTGAGTGGTGAATAAAGTAATGCCACTGCCCAGGATGGCAGCCAGTAAGAAAGATCCAAAACGCTTCATATTCTTTTTCTTTTAAAAATGTTTAAACTAATTTTTAATTAGGGAGATCACCTAAAAAATTGTGCCAAATGATTTGCAGACAATTTTACTCCTCTGATCTACCTCACATCCTGACAATTTTACAGGTAGTCTAAATACGAAAAGCGTTGAAATAAGGTTCGGAACTTCGTCCGGAAACCTCTATTTTTTAACCAATTGGCCATTTTTGTACTCATATTCGATGGTGAGCTTCCCATTTTGATCATACCATTTTGACACCCCATC
>JAYVRH010000654.1:0-3591 GCA_043776495.1 Cyclobacteriaceae bacterium | reverse complement strand
AGGCAAGTGAGTGCAGCATAATAAACTTGAAGTCAGATGGCATGCTGTGCTTTTGGAGGGACTCATAATGGCTGATGAGGTCAATCTCCCCGGTCTCCGCCATATCATGAAGGATTTTTGCAAAAAGAAGATTGACACGATGATCCGCCTTAAAGCCCAACTTGATCCTTACAAAAAAGCACTTTCTGGGAATGACCGTGTCAACCGAATATTTTGACGTGTAAGGACTGTCAACCGTATCGACATGAAGGAACCAGTACACATCCGCACGCTTGGGGCGTTTTTTGAATATGGAATAGATGATGTTGGAGTCGATGTATCGCTTGCTGTCGGCCACCGCCATGAAGACGAGGTTGGTTGCTTCTTTTTGGATGGAGGTGTCATCTTGTAGATCCTGTATGAGCGGCACATAATGTTTTAAGTCCACGAATTCGGTATGTCGATCGCGAAGATTTCTTGCTTTGAGCAAGATGAACATGATCACAAAGAATATAAAAGCGATCGCAAAAGTAAACCAGCCGCCATGAGGAAATTTATCAAGGTTGGAGATCAGGAACATTCCCTCCAGGGAAAAGAAAATGAACGCCAGCACTGAGGACCGCAGTGTAGATTTTTTCACGGTGGTGAAATAATAGACCAGCAACGTAGTGGTCATGAGCATGTCTATTGTAATAGCGAGTCCGTAAGCACCTTCCATATTTACTGACTTCTTAAAATAGAGTACGACTAAGATAGTTCCGGCCAGTAGTATCCAGTTGATGGCCGGCAGGTAAATCTGTCCTTTCATGCGACTTGGATAGCGCACCCGCGTGCTTGGCCACAGTTTTAATTTCATGGCCTCGTTCACCAAAGTAAAAGTGCCCGAGATCAGCGCCTGGCTGGCAATGACGGCTGCCGCAGTGGCGATGATAATGCTAAAAATGAGCAACTGCTCTGGGATGATTGCATAAAATGGAATTTGTTGGTTGAGGTAGGAGCCTTTTTGTGTCAGGAGCCAGGCTGCCTGTCCGAAGTAATTTAATAGGAGACAAACCACCACAAACACCCAGCCTACTCTTATATTGCTTTTACCACAGTGACCCAAATCCGAATACATGGCCTCCGCCCCGGTGGTGCACAGGAATACGGCGCCCAAAATCCAAAATCCCCCGGGGTATTGGGTTAACAGGTTCCATGCATAATATGGATTTACTGCTTTCAGAACTATGGGATTTTGAAAAAGATGAATGGATCCTACGATCCCGATAAAGACAAACCATATCGTCATGATGGGACCAAAAATGGCTCCTACCACGTTGGTACCAAATTGTTGAAAGAAGAAAAGTAGAATGAGGATACCAATGACGATGGGGACGGTTGGAATTTCAGGATAATCTATCGTAAGCCCTTCTACTGCAGCTGAAATGCTGAACGAAGGAGTAATGAACCCATCGGCGATAATGGCTGCACAACCGATTATGGCGGGAAAAATGACCCAGCCTGCTTTGTATCTTCTCACCAATGCATAGAGGGCAAAAATTCCACCTTCACCTTTATTATCCGCATTCAATGCGAGGTAAACATACTTGATGGTTGTAATCAGGGTAAGGGTCCAGAAGACACAAGAGGCGCCACCGATTACCAGCTCTTCTGAAATGATATGGCCATTAATGATGGCGCGGAAAACGTATAGCGGTGAGGTGCCTATGTCGCCATAGATAATCCCCAGAGACACTAAAACTCCTCCAATGGAAAGCTGATATTTATTGAGATCTTTAGAACCCTCCATAGTTTATTCAGGGATTCAGTTACCAGTCGGTTAAGTTACTGATCACTTGCAAAATAGTCTCGCCCAGGCTTGCGAAACGCATTTGCGTGATAATGGATTTGGGCATCAAAAAGTATCTAGAATCCTTAAAACAGGGCCGAAATTACGCCATTAGTAAAGAATTTAACGATTAGTCTAAAAATAATTTCAGAGGGAGGCTTCAAGGGGGATAAACCAATGTATTTTTGCCGGATCTTAACCAAATATTTATGAAGAAATTATTGATTGTAGCAGTGATAGGGGCCCTTTTGACAAGTTGTGGCGGAGCTGAAAATGAAAAGCTAAAAGGCAAACTGGACTCCCTTCAGAATGAATTGCAGGTAACTCAACAAATGGCTCAAACTCTACAAGAAGTTGGCACGCTGATGGATTCCATCGATGCGAGTCGCCAGGTATTGCGTGTAAACATGGTTGAAGGCACGACCTATGCAGCCTATACCACACGCATGAAGGATCTGAATAATTATGTGAAGGAGACCCAATCCAAGATTGGAGATCTGGAAAAATCACTTAAAAAATCCAAGTCCAATGCAAATGCATTTGCAGCCACAGTAAAAAAGTTGAAAGCTGATCTCGAAAAGAAGAATGTGGAAATTACATCGCTCCAGCAGAAGGTTCAGGATCTCGGAAATCAGAATGATAACATGAAGATTACCATTGATCTTCAGGAGGCTGAGCTCAACGATAAGCAGTCGCAGATCGAAGCCAAGCAACAGGAACTGGCCCTGATCGAAGCGAAAATTCAAGGGCTGATGATTCAAAGTAAAATGAGCGAGGCGGATTCTTTCTTCGCCCGTGGGCAAGCCGTGGAGGAAGCTGCCAACAGAACAAAATTAGCTCCCCGCAGGAAGAAAGACACCTATAGAGAAGCCATCGAACTTTACAAAAAGTCGCAATCATTGGGCAACGATAAAGCCCAGGCTAAAATTACGGAGCTCGAAAAGAAAGTGAAGTAATCCGTTCGGAAGTAATTAGTTAACAGAGAGGCCCATCTATTAATTATAGGTGGGCCTCTTCTTTTAGTAACACCAGAATCAGACTTTATCTCAGACTTTAAGGTTATGAGGCACCTGAATCTGTGACGACTAGAAATATGGTGTAAGCAATGTACAATACCAGCATCAGGAAAGCTTCCCAGCGGTCAAGCTTGCGTTGGCCCAAGGTGAACATAAAGACCATTAACAATATTGTTGAAGCCAATAAAACGTAGATGTCAGAATTCATTGCGACGTTGTATTGTATTGGATGAACGACGCCGGTGATCCCCAGGATGAAGAAAATGTTGAAAATATTTGAGCCCACCACATTGCCAATCGCGATGTCCGTGTTCTTTCTATAAGCAGCAACGCAGGAGGTTGCCAGTTCGGGCAGCGAAGTGCCTGCTGCCAGGATGGTAAGTCCTATTAATTTTTCGCTCAGGCCGTAGCCTCTCGCAATCTCGATCGCATTGTCGACTACAAGTTGGCCGCCTCCCACAAGCATCGCTAATCCAACAATTACCATTCCTGCAGCAACCGGCGTGCTATATAGTTTAATTGGCTCTCCTTCTTCCAGATCGGAGGAAGTTCGCATGGTTCGGTAGATATAGAAAATAAACAATGCAAAAAATAAAAGCAGAATGATGCTGTCGAATCTGCCTAGGAGCCCTTGATAACCAGTGGTCTCATCTGGAGGGGTGCCCCATAGGAGTGTGTCATTGACTAATAAAAAGAGTACTGCGGCTGCCAAGAAAGACAATGGCACTTCATATTTTACCGTGTTACGCTGCACCATCAAAGGATAGA
>JAYVRH010000653.1:0-3608 GCA_043776495.1 Cyclobacteriaceae bacterium | reverse complement strand
CAGACCGCAAAGCGAAGATCAGTTTCACTGATTTTGGAGAGAAGACCTTATTGCTTAGTTTTGCAAAGTTGAAAATACACGAGAATTAACTCTTTAGGTGATCGTTGATGGCCATTCGTTCTTCGAAGGTCACGCCGAACCACCAACAACCGCCAACCCACAACTATTAAAATACTCAATGGAATTAGAATACAACTCGCAGCGCCCCTCTTTGATCTTGAAAGAATACGGACGAAATGTTCAAAGACTGGTCGATTACATCCGTACGATACCAGATAAAGAGAAGAGAACGGAACTGGCCTATACCCTCATCGAACTGATCAAGCAGCTTAATCCAACGGTACGTGAATCTGTAGAAAACCCGCAGCGCCTTTGGGATGACTTGTTTATTATTGCTGACTTCAATCTGGATGTTAACAATCCATTCAACCCACCTGAAAGGGACATACTTTCAAAGCGTCCGATGACCGTACCATATCCTCAAAGCGAAGTGCGCTTTAAGCATTATGGGAAAAATATTGAGCGCCTTGTGAAAGAAGCTCTTAAGAAAGAAGACCCTCAGGATCGTGAAGATGCAGTCATCTATCTTGGTAAGCTGATGAAGACCTTCTACGGAAATTGGAACAAAGAAATTCTTGATGACTCGGTGATCCTCAAGGACATTCAATTGATGTCCGGTGGGAAGTTGAGCATGAATCTTGACAAAGTGCGGGAAGACAATCTTTTCGAAAAGCTTTACCGCGAGCGCAAGAAGCCCCGCCCCCAAGGTGGAGGTGGACATCAGAACCAGCGTTCGGGTGGTGGTGGAGGTGGCGGAAGACCTTTCAACAAGCGTTTCAATCCGCACCGTAGAAGAGACCAATGAGTTCTTTTCGAATCAAGGGCGGCCAACGTCTAAAGGGAGAGATTATTCCCCAAGGTGCCAAGAACGAAGCCCTTCAAATTCTGTGTGCCACCTTACTTACATCGGAGCCCGTTACTGTTCATAATATACCGGATATTCTTGATGTCAATAAACTGATAGAGTTACTGAGCGACTTGGGTTGCCGGGTTGAAAAACTTGATCCGCATACCTACCGTTTTACCGCCACCGCCATTGACACGAAGCACTTAGAAACCGATTCATATCGTAAAAAGGCCAGCGCCCTGAGAGGATCGGTCATGTTGTTAGGACCCATCCTGGCACGCTTCGGCAAGGCAAGCATTCCCAAACCCGGAGGAGATAAAATCGGGAGAAGAAGATTGGATACACACTTTATTGGTTTTCAAAACCTCGGGGCAAAATTCAATTTCGATTCAGATGGCAGCCTATTTCACATTGATGCTTCGGAATTGAAAGGCAGTTACATGTTGCTGGATGAAGCATCCGTGACAGGCACCGCCAACATCGTGATGGCGGCTGTTCTGGCAAAAGGTACAACCACAATATATTACGCGGCATGCGAGCCTTACCTTCAACAGCTTTGTGCGATGCTCAATCGAATGGGTGCTAAGATCAGCGGCATCGGCTCCAACCTGCTTACGATTGAAGGCGTTTCAAAACTCCATGGAACGGACCACACCCTCCTTCCCGATATGATTGAGATCGGGAGTTTCATCGGACTGGCGGCGCTCACACAGTCAGAAATTACGATCAAAAATTGTCGTATTGATATGTTGGGAATCATTCCGGAGACATTCAGAAAGTTGGGAATCAAAATGGAATTTAGGGGCGATGACATTCACATCCCCAGCCAGGAACATATCGAAATTGAAAATTTTATTGATGGATCGATCCTTACTGTATCTGATTCTCCCTGGCCCGGCTTTACCCCTGACCTGATAAGTGTGGTGCTTGTTGTAGCCACACAGGCAAAAGGAACGGTATTGATTCATCAAAAGATGTTTGAAAGTCGATTGTTTTTTGTGGATAAACTGATCGACATGGGGGCTCAGATTATTTTATGCGATCCTCATCGGGCGACAGTAACAGGGCTTGATCGGAAATATCCTTTGCGAGGAATTAAGATGGCATCACCGGATATCCGGGCAGGTGTTGCCTTATTGATTGCGGCACTTTCAGCTACCGGCGAGAGTGAGATTTCAAATGTGGAACAAATTGATCGGGGTTATCAGGATATTGAAGGACGGCTGAAAAAGTTGGGGGCGGATATTCAACGTGTGTGAAAACCAAATCTTGGTTTGTATATCACAGCTACTAACTCTAATTCTCCTTCTTCAAGCTCCTTTGCTTAAATCGAATCCTCCTCAAAGGTTGATGATTTGGCCTTCAGAAGATTTCTCAACATTATCCGGTTAATAATTCTTTAAGGGCTTCACAACGAACACAAAGAATGCACAACGATCACAAAGACTAATACAAACAAAAAATTGCATTGTGTTCTTTGTCTCCCTTCGTGTTCTTCGTGACCTGAATTTAGCACTTGGCAACATCGATTCTCTTATTATCCGGTTAATAATTCTTTAGGGGATTCACAACGAACACAAAGAATGCATAACGATCACAAAGACTAATACAACCAAAAAGTTGCATTGTGTTCTTTGTCTCCCTTCGTGTTCTTCGTGACCTGGATTTAGCACTTGGCAACATCGCATCTCTTTAGTAAAAGTGCAATGCCTCAAGTTGACTACGATCAAACTTGATATTCCAAAATGGAATATCAAGTTCCAGGACTTTAAGATTTTTGTGGTCGTGAATTTAGAAACCTACATCTCAATTTTTACGCCTACCGGACAATGGTCCGACCCATGGTACTGATCATAAATCATAGCTTCATGAACGGCCGGCATAATTCTCTTGTCCATCAGGAAGTGATCGATGCGCCAGCCAATATTCTTTTCACGGCCGCTGATCACAAAGCTCCAATAGGTGTATTTCACCTTATCGGGATAAAAATGCCGAAACGTGTCCACAAAACCCGAATCGAGCAACCGGGTGAAGCCATCGATCTCTCGCTGAGTATAGCCGGCAGATTTATTGTAGTTTTCTTTTGGACGTGCCAGGTCAATGGCTTGATGGGCCACGTTGAAATCACCACAGACAATCACAGGTTTTCTCTTTCTCAGCCATGAGAGATAGTTTGAAAACTCTGTGTCCCATCGTTCTCTAAAATCAAGGCGTGCCAGTTCGTCGCCGGAGTTGGGAGTGTACACGGTGACCAAAAAATAATTGACATACTCGGCAGTGATCACCCTGCCCTCCTGATCAAATTCCTCCAACCCAATATCATACGTTACATTAATCGGCTCCGATTTGGATATGATGGCAGTTCCAGAATAACCCTTGCGAGCCTTTGATGAATTCACATAGACATGATGGCTGTTGAGTACATCCAAAGATTCCAGTGACTCTTCTTCACCGGCTTTAGTCTCCTGGAGGCAGATTACGTCGGGAGCCATGGCTTGCACACTATCCAAAAATCCCTTTTTCATCACGGCACGAACACCGTTGACATTCCAGGATACAAAGTGAAGGAGCGGCACTTTGATATATGTTAATTTTTATACGGGTAAATCACGCTGATGCCGAACATGTGAAACACTTCAGAAATTATATCTCACAAATGCTTCCATTGCTTCATACTCTGCCAATCCCAACGCATTGTATC
>JAYVRH010000652.1:0-3609 GCA_043776495.1 Cyclobacteriaceae bacterium | reverse complement strand
GAAAAAAGAGTGCCGACCTTGCTGACATCCACCGTCCCGATCATGTCGAGCACAAACAAAGTCGTAGAATCATTGACCAGTACTACCGTGCCTGGTGTCGATCCTTTGGTGTCTTTCACATAAATGTCAAAATTTTTCCCGTTAAAACGGCTGGTCATGATGGATTCATAACTTTCTGATTGATAATCTTTCATCAATTTCTTGTACTCATCCGCACCAAAACTGTTTGAACCCTTGTCCACCATCAGAAATTTCATCTTCTCAATGTCTTTGATCAACTCATCAAACTCCTTGTTTTCAGTTTGATTGAGCATGCGCAACGTATTCTTATAAAAGTACAGTGAAAGAGAGCTTTCAAATTGCTTTTGAAGTGCCTCAGTGGTTCTTGCCTGGGACCAACCTGCCATCGCGATGAGCAACAGAGAGGCTGACAAAATATATTTTTTCATTTTATCGTTTTTGTGTATTAATCCGGGTATCTCCTGATATGAATGCAGAAGGATCCATGGTTCCCTTCATCTCAATCGCTACTACTTCATGTTGTTCCTCCACCAATACGAAATAACGCTCCTCCTGGTTGCTATCCGACCTGTGAAAAAATGAGACATGATCGTTCTTCTCCCGAACGGTGGCCAACGGCTCAAAAGAATCTTTCGACAAATAACTTTTAAATCCATCTACTGACAGGCTTTGTTTCGCTAACTCACCGTTTGGTATGACCATCAACCGAATGTGTCTGATGTTCCTGGACATGGCGCGGAGAAGTGGCTCGTTGGTCGTAGTGAGGTTGACTACCATCCTGCAAAGGAATCCACTCAGCGCGAAGGCATGCACATCTTTCTTGCCCCGAAAATGATTTTCAAGTGCCTGGTAGCTCTTGCTTTGCGAAAAGCAGAATAATGTGCCGAAAAGAAGAACGGAGGAAAGGATTATTTTTTTCATTCTTGGCTGTTATTTTTGGTAGAGAACAAAAAAATGATGCCCCGATCCGGAGCACCATCATTACCTGAGAAACCTACTGATCATTCTTCTTTTCCTTTTCGTCTTCCTTGTTTCCCTTGTCCATCTTATTGAGGTGCTGGAGACCGTCTATGTTCATCTTGCTACCGATCTTGCTGATCTGCTTGAGATCAATTTCGCCGAAAAAGCTCAACATCATAAACTCCTCGTTGCCACCCGCCACCATCACCAGCTCACTAATAATACCTGGTTTGGCTTCTTTGATAAAGAACTTCATGTCCTTGTCTTTGTCACGCACGGACATAAGTTCCTCATATTCTTTCATGGGCACAAGCGAAAGTGCTTCCCTATACAATTCCCTTGAATTGCGGGCCTCATGCTTTGCAAGGACACGCAACCCCTTCAATTTACTGATGGCATCGAGGACAACCTGATCTTCGGGGTCGTTCACATCCATGTTGGTGAAGAGGCTGAACATTTTGCTGCTCACCGTTACTTGCGTAAACGATTCGTCGTTCTGGTATTTGTTGAAAAATTTCGAGATCGCATCTCCCTGTGCCTGTGCCGCCACCGACAACACCAACATCACTACACCCATCGTTAACTTTTTCATAATCATTCTTTAATTAAGTTGTTTGAAATCACCTGCGTTGCGTTTTTAGATATTTGTTTTTATTGTTGAATCCTTTCCTTGAATCTTCTTCTCCGCCTCATTCAGCATCTTGATTTTTCCGGCTTCATGCCTGGCTTTCCCAAAACTTTGGGAGATCATCATGAGTGCCTTTTTGGTTTCCTCAAAAGCAATCTGTGGATCTGTGTAAGTGTCCTGCAACTCCTGTGGATACGTCTTCCTTACCTCCTGACGAATGAAGTAAGTCGCCACCACTACCACCCCTATGCCGGCGGCTATTCTTGCGATGTTATTGAGACTTACCATACTGATGATCTTTCCACCTTGACGCTGGCGGAGTTGCTTTGTTACAGCAGGCTCGAAATTTTCTTGCAATGAATTACTTTTTTCAACTTCAAAAAAACGGAATAGCATCGTAGCTTCTTTCATGGATGCGGGAACCTCATGACCCTTGAAGAAATCACGCAACTGTTGTTCTTCTTCAAGGGAAGTCTCGCACATCCAATATTTTTCGAGCAATTGCTCCATGTAGTTAGAGTCCATAAGCGTTCATTTTTTGTAGCTGCTCACGCACGGAATTCCGGGCGCGAAACAAATTTACTTTCACCTGACTCATGTCGATTTCAAGAATCTCACTAATCTCATTGTAAGTATATCCCTCGATGTCGCGAAGGTGCATTACTTGCCGCTGCTTCTCGGGCAGCCCTGCCATCAATTCTCCAACTCGTTTCATACTCTCACTTATTTCTGTGTTCTCGTATGGTGACAGGGTCTCATTCAAAATGTGACCTCCCTTTTCTATTGAATCGGTCGGCCTCCGATTTTGTTGACGCAGCCGGTCCAGTGATAGGTTCTTCGTGATGCGCATGCACCAGGCTTCAATATTTTCGATTTCAGCCAATTGCTCCCTGCCGTTCCACACCTTAATAAAAACCTCCTGGACAACGTCTTTGGCCTCCTCGCTGCTACCCAAAAGGCGGAAAGCGAAGCGGAAAAGCTTGTTCTTAACGGGAAATACCTGGTTCTGAAAGGTTTCCAAATTCATTGATTACACAGACAAGACGGTGGGGGGATCAGTTTGTTACAATATATAATGAGTTATTATTCATTAGAACCGAATGCCAGAAACCATGTTTTCTCCTCAAGGCAAATCAGTCTTTTAGAAAATGATGGATTTCTTCATAGACCTCTTCTGGTAATTGTTCGGGCATCCAATGTCCGCAAGGGAGTGATTTTCCTGAAACATCCAATGCCCTTTCTTTCCACGTTTCTAAAACATCGTATAGCCCATCCATCGCACCTTTCGATCCCCAAAGAACAAACAATGGGCACATTACTTTTATATCCATATCAGCCTTATCATGCTCTAGATCAATGGTTGCTGCTGCGCGGTAATCCTCGCACATGGCGTGCATCACGTCTGGATTCTGGAAATTCCTTAGATATTCCTGAAATATCTCTTCCGGTAGTACGGATGGAGTCATGCCGGCAAAAGCCCAGTTTCTTAATATGAACTCGGCATTGTTCATTAAGAGCGTTTCAGGCAGAGGCGCCTTTTGACTCAGAAAGAACCAGTGCCAATATGCGAGTGCAAATTCTTTATTCGTAGTGGCAAATAATTTATAGGTGGGAACAATGTCCATGATGGCGATCTTTTTCAATCTTGTCGGGTGATCCAATGCCATTCTATGGGCCACACGCGCGCCGCGGTCATGCGCCACCACACTAAAATATTTGAAACCCAATTGATCCATAACTTCGACCTGATCCTGAGCCATTGCTCTTTTTGAATACCCCATATGATTGATCCCATCCGGTGGTTTGCTACTATCACCATAACCTCTCAAGTCCGTAATGACCAACGTGTAGTACTTTGCTAACATGGGAGCCATCTTATGCCACTCCACATGTGATTGAGGATATCCATGCAGCAACAACAATGGTGGGCCGGCACCACCCATAACTCCATGGATGGTGGCTTCAGAAGTCTTAATCGATATTCGTTTGAAGCCCGGAAA
>JAYVRH010000651.1:0-12596 GCA_043776495.1 Cyclobacteriaceae bacterium | reverse complement strand
TGTGCAATCTGTGGCAAAGTAAAGATTCCAAATTCAGCCTGACTCAAGTTAGAAATCTAGTTTTAGCTCCCAGGTCTTAGAATCTGCGGGAACCTTTCCGAATTCTTGAACCACCTAATGTCATCTTCAACCGGTATCGAGCCTTGGGCGCGATAGATAACTCAGGGCGACGCCCATAAGTTTCACAAGGGCACCAGTGAGGAATTCAACTTAACAAAAATAAATTTCTCTTCGCAATTTTTAGGCAACACGTGACTCCGGTTACTCACACCTCAGCAATCAATATCTTGTATTCCTCGTAGCGGTTTAATATCTCCCGGACGTATTTGACGGGCTCCTCGCATTTGCAATATCCTGCCACCACCACGGGGTCACGGTAAAATTTGGGATTGGATTTTTCCTTTAAAAAAGATTCCACGTCTTCCCAACTGGTAGGATCCTTTCCATATTTCTTTGCCAGGTTCCGGGCATCAATGATGTGTGACAATCCGGCGTTATAAGAGGAAAGGACAAACTTGAGTCGTTCATTCTTATCACGGATATATTTTCCCCATAGCCTGTCAAGATACTTCAGGTAGCGCGATCCTGCTTTAAGGCTTTGATGGGGGTTCGTCCTGTCCCGCGCTCCAAACTCCTCTGCGGTGGCAGGCATGAGTTGCATCAATCCCACGGCACCTGCCCAGGATTCAGCTTTTGGTTGAAAATTAGATTCTTGATAAACGACTGAAGCCAATAGTCGCCAATCCCAGCCAAGAATTTTAGCCTCATATTTTATCTCTTCATCATAAGGCGAAAGCTTATTGCCACCTAAGGAGGAATAATCACTTGTGATCCTTATCTGTGATGATCGGGGGTTATTAAAATACTTGTTGTACAAGTTCTTGAACCTGCCATTCCTTTTCAATTCTTCCAGCCATTCATTTGCAGCGTTTAGCAAATCCGGGGAATTTTTGCGGACAGCCCAGGCAATTTGTTGCGGCAGACTGAGGACTGTACCCACATCCAGGTTTGGGTAGTATATCGCATTCACCATGCCGATCGTCTGGTCGGTCACGGTGTACTGGATTTCACCTGTCGCTACCTTCTGAATGAGAGACTCTGTTTCGGCTGTGGCGCTATCCTCATGTATAATGATTTCACCACCTACTTCCTGAGAAAGGTTTTGCAGGCGAGCCTTAAATGAAGATTCATCCATCACATGTACCTCTTTTCCAATCAATTCGACCGGGCTGCGTACCATGCTTCTCTCCAGTCTGGCTTGAGGCATTCTACGCCAATTGGCAGGCTTCTTTTGAACGAGCACCTGACAGGTATTGAACTGTGTATCCGTAAACGAAAGGTACTTTGTACGCTCCTGGGTGATGGTGAGCGGGAAGGCGATAAGGTCTCCCTCGCCTTTGTTTAAGAGGTCAATGGACTGCTCTATGCCACTGATGACCTTTATCTTCAATTTTACTTTCAAGTGCCTTGTAAGGCTTTGAAGGAGCTCATATTCATAGCCCATCGGCTGTCCGCGATAAATGAAGTAGCTGATTGAATTGTTGTCGACGATCGCCTGAAGGAAGCCCCGTTCACGGATTTGATCCAGATCAATGGTTACCGTGGGTTCCTGGGTGAAATCGCCCGCAGATTTCTTCGAACAATCCGAGAAAAACAAGGCCAGCACAAGGGCAAAAGAGGCGTAAACTGGTCTTGCCATTGTTGAAAGTACTCAAAACCCGTATAAAACAAAAGAGGCCCTTTCCGGTAAGGCTTCACATTGTATGTCGTTATTTTTTGCAGATTGGATTGAAGTCCGAACTAGTTATTGTTGTAAATCAAACAGATCACTTGTTTCTTAGGAAAATGAGTCGACTTACTTTTTGCTTTTTTTTCATCACGGTTCTTTCCAGGGCTCAACTTCCCAACCTGTCGGCATGGCAAGAAGGCTATTTGGATATCCACCACATCAACACAGGATCGGGCAATGCAACGTTTTTTATTTTTCCAGATGGCACAACCATGCTGTTTGACGCCGGGGATGTTGACCGGCAAGCCAGACTAAAAAACCCAAACCCACTTAGAATAGCTCCCCGCCTGCCCCATGATTCAGTGAGTGCTGGCAAAAGCATCGTGACTTACGTGAAAGCAGTAGTTCCCTCAATCACCCAAATCGACTATGGTGTAATTTCACATTTCCACTCTGATCATTTTGGAAGCGTCACTTCCCAATCAAAAATATCAGTAAAGGGAGAATATCGCTTGACTGGCATTACGGAGGTAAACGAATACCTTCCTATCAAAAAACTTATAGATAGGAACTATCCGTTGTACAACTTTCCGGTTGACATAAAAACACATCACCTTGACAAAATATCTTTTACAAATTACCAGGCATTCATTCACACACAAATGGCTAAAGGCGTGCTCATGGTGGAAAAATTAAAAGTCGGAAGCAAAACTCAAATAAGTCAAAATATTAATCACGCTAGATATCCGACGTTTTTGGTCAGAAACATTAAATCCAACGTTGAAATCTGGTCCGGAAAAGACGACGAGGCTATCAGTGTCATGCCCGATACCATTCCATCTAAAGATTACAACGAGAATCCGTTGAGCCTGGCTCTAAAAATCAGCTATGGCAAGTTTGACTACTTCACTGGCGGTGATATGACCGGTCAGCAGGGTTTTGGATTACCTGCCTGGTTTGATGTGGAAACTCCCACCGCTAAAGTGGTAGGAAAGGTTGACGTTCTTACACTCAATCATCATGGTGTCCGAGATGCTTCCAATGAGTTTTTTTTGAAAACCCTTGCGCCACGTGTCATTGTTCAGCAATCATGGAGTTCAAACCACCCCGGTGAGGAGGTCCTTCACCGCATTATTTCTCCTTACCTCTATCCAGGTAAACGGGACATCTTCGCTTCATACATTCACGAGGAAACAAGTGCAACCTATGGCCGCTGGTTGGATGAAAATTATCTGAGCAAGAGAGGTCATATAGTGATAAGGGTCACCCAAGGTGGAGACGAATTTCACATTTTCATTTTGGATGATACTACGTACCAATTAAAAGTCATCAAGGCCTTTGGCCCTTATGCGGTTGAGTAGCTGAATCTTACCAGCTACCTGAGTTTTTCTGAAACCTCTACCGGAAAATCTGTTATCACAATATCCAGTCGTCTCTTTTTTACAAATTCATTATACCATTTTCGGGGAAGTGGGTTGGGATTTCTCAAAGCACCTTCGTCTACATCTGCCATAATCATCAAAAGATTATTCTTTAATTGGCTAATGAGATTCTGAGGTGTATTTCCATTAATATAAGCGATCAGATTTTCAGTGGGAATTGAAAGGCTGCTGATCGCATTCCAATCACCTTCAGTCCTTATCAAACAAGAAATCTTTACTTCCTTTGATAACTCGTAAACCTTCTTCAAATCATCCGTTGCAAACGTAAGTATGATCGCTCTGTGCTGCAACTTTTCTTGAACCAGTCGCTCAATGACCTCTCTCCAAGCATCTGCTTTTATGTCTAGCATGAGAATAAAGGCCTTTTTACGTGAATAATGAAGAAGCGAATCAAAGGTTGGAATATGCTCCTTCGTTAGTTTTCCATTTGAGTCTTTTAGAAACAAGGATTTCAGGTATACATCCGACAATTCATCAATTCGGCCCTGACCATCAGTAGTTCGCTCCATGGTCTCATCATGCAGAATGAACAGGGTTCCATCCAGGCTCTTGCGCACATCTATTTCAATGATCACAGGCGTGCTGTTGCAATTTTTTATGGTATAATCTATGGTGGAGAAAGAATTTTCAGGTAGGAGTTTGTCCTGCCCTCCCCGGTGACCACATATCAATGGCAAACCCCTCTTTTCCTGAATGTGGTTTCGGGCCGATTGACCACTGGATTTTGTTACAAAAAGATAAAATAGCGATATGATAAAGACTACTTTCACCTCCCTTAAAATTAAATAAAAAAAGCATCCGACTGATCGGATGCTTTTTCTAAAAATACTGCCTTGATCCCTAATTAAAAGTGTATCGGATTCCCACCTGGGCTTGCCATACGTTATCCAAAGTAATATTTTTTACAAAGGAATCCCGAAGGAGAATAGTTTGATTGCTACCGCTGGCATCTTTCACAACTTGAGTTCCAAACCGGTAAGTAGGTAATCCAGCTGCATCAATGCTTGCAATGGTCAACGGCTGAGTTGTGGTACTAACCCAACCAACTCCCCAAGCATCATTGAGTAAATTGCCAAAGTTTAGAATATCTATACGAAGCTGGAGTGTATTCCGGCTTCCTTTTGATCCTGTCTTAATAAATACTTCTTGCACAAAACTTAAATCAAAGCGGGTCAGCCAGGGGAAATACGCACCGTTTCTCTCTGCAGATTGACTCCTACGGTCTTTCAGGTAAGGATTCCCGTCAATGTATGTATCATAGGCAGCTTGCTGCTCCGCTGCCGTAAAAGGAGTAGTTCCGGTAATAGGTGCAAACGTCAATTGACTTGCGCTGGCTGGAACATAGATCAGGTCATTGATTTGTCCATCACCATTAAGATCATTGCCGTAGACATATGAAACTTTGCCGCCACTATTAGACACCATACCCAGTGTCACCATCGATGCACCACCGAATTCTCCACCATATTCTTTTCTGTAGCTCGCATAACCGACAATGCGATGCCGCAAATCATTGTCAGCAAAAGAGCTTTGTAGGTAATTTTGCCCCACTCTCGTCGGCATATTGGCTTGAACTGTACTGCCTACAGATTGTATATCCCTGGCCTGGCCATAGGTATAACCAATCATTCCACCAAAACCATTTACTGTTGGTTTTTCCAATTTGAATGTCATGGTGTAAGAATCTCCTTGCTGATAGTTTTTAAGCACAAATACATTAGAAATTGAGGGGTTATAAAAACGCGCAATATTAACAGTGTTAAGTGCACCAGTACCTGAACTGACAACGCCCGAAGCCGGAAAGCGTGGACGGTTATCGGGGCCGGTGAAAGTGCGGTC
Organism: Cyclobacteriaceae bacterium; assembly: GCA_043776495.1. GTDB lineage: Bacteria > Bacteroidota > Bacteroidia > Cytophagales > Cyclobacteriaceae > ELB16-189. The sequence goes on along the minus strand of JAYVRH010000651.1, from coordinate 7,586 downwards.
ATCTCCTTTCAGATTCGCATCAATGTAGCGAAGAGCTTGAATATTTTTGTTGTAGATTACCTCTGCTGTTCCAATCAGGCCCCAAGGCAATCTATAATCAACAGCTAGGTTTGATTTCCATACTACGGGGTATTTCAACTCTTCATCCGTAGCATTAACCGCATAAGGAGGCAATTTGGTGATGTCGGTATTGGGGGGGATCGCAACCGTAGACGGCAATGTGGCTGGATCGATTCTGAATGGATACGCTGTCGTACCTGTCACGTTTATCAAGGCAGTGTTTACACCATTATTTCCAAGTTGATTAGACACAAGTACCTGGGGAATGCGTGAGACGAAAAGCCCTGTACCACCCCTTATTTGGATTGTTCTATCTCCTTTCACATCATAGTTGAAACCAACCCGAGGTGACAGAAGCAAACGGGATTTTGGAAACGCTCCAGTGTTAACTTTATAATCATTGCCATTTTCATCCTTAAACGTTAATCCCCCGACAACCGGATTATAGAAATCAGAAGCGGTAGCATTATCATATGAAAAAACATCACCCCTGAGGCCAGCACTCAACTTAAGTTTTTGATTGACGGCGAACTCATCTTGCACATAAAAGCTATAGGTCGCTACATTCAGCGTTTGCAGAGGTTCTACCCCTCCTGGCAATAATGAATACCGGAGATTATACCGGTTTACTGTAACAGGAGAAGTGGTCTTAGTTGGATTGGCAATGAAGTCCGTCGCAGCCGCTTTGAAATCTGCAATGCTATTGTAGACATATACTCCATTAGATGATGGGAAAAATACATTATTTGATTGGTAGGCTTCATAGGCAAGACCAAATGTCAGTGTATGGCTTCCCTTAAAATAAGTAAAATTGTCAGTCAAGTTTAATGTCGAATAATTTAATTTATTGTTGGGGGTGAATGGATCAAACCCGAGTGAAGTATAAGTAGTGCCTGCACTCAGAATATCAATGGTTGGAAATAAATCCGCCTTATAGGCTCTATTCTCAATTTGTTTATTGTAAGTGGCAATAAACTTATTCGTGAATTTACCTCCGAAGTTAGAATTCAATTCAGCGGCGAAAGAACGGGTATTGTCTTTTTGAATATACCCTGTATTCTCGGGAGCAATGGCAAGAGCCGAATTAGTCCGGTTTCCATTTCCTGCTGTATTACTACTATTGCTATTGCTGATTACAAAACCAGATTCTGAATCATGAGCGGAATAACGAACGGATACCTTGTGGGTATTATTGATGTTATAGTCAATCCTGATAAGCCCTTTCGTGCTCTTCACCTCATTATTGAAGTTATCTACACGACCTAGATCGCGCCCAAAAGTACTTTTCATGAATGTACTTAGGTCAGTCAAATCTGCTGTCGTTACCCTGGAAACGTTGCCTGCCGCACCTGATTGGTTGCTGACCCAATCCAGGGCTGGGTTTGAACTTGTGAATTGCTCCGCATTGGCGAAGAAAAAAAGTTTATTCTTGATGATCGGGCCCCCAACCCGGAAACCATATGTCTTTTCGTTGATGCTCACTGGGGGTAAGTCCCGGCCGTCTGCTTTGGTTCCCACCATATTGCTCTTGTTGTTTCTGAAAAGGTGATAAGCAGAACCTGTAAATTGATTGGTCCCAGATCGGGTTACAGCGTTAATACCAGCACCCGCGAAACCTGATTGTCGAACGTCAAAGGGAGTAACGTTCAGTTGAATTTCATCCAATGCATCAATGGAGACCGCAGTTGTATTTGTGCGGCCACCCGCGATCGCCGAACCCCCTAGCCCAAAGCCATTGTTAAAAACTGCACCATCAATGGTGACGTTATTAAAACGACTGTCCTGACCTGCAAACGAGCTACCATTTCCATACACATTGTACTTTACCACACCATTGATGGTTCTGGCAATCGTTGGAATATTTGTGAGTGTTTGCCGGTTAAAAGACGATGCAGCTCCAATACGGTCTGAACTGAAAATATCATTCCGATCTGAGGTCACAGTTACCTCATCAAGCTGTGAATTTTCACTCGCCAATTTTGCATTCACATCCGCCGCAACGCCAAGACTTAAATAAACATCATTAGCAACTTGCTCTTTGTAACCCACAAAGCTTATCTTAACCGCATACGGCCCTCCGATACGCATACCTCCAATAACAAATTTACCATCCGCCGACGATGATGTACCATATTGCGTTCCGGATGGTGTGTGAACTGCCACAATCGTAGCCCCCGGGAGGGCCGCCCCTTCCGAATCTCTTACGAAACCAACTATTGATGATGTTGTAACCTGGGCCAAAAGGGAGCCAGATGTCGCTAGTACAAAAGCGAAGGTTAATTGTAAAATTCTCCTCATATGCATTGGTGTTTTAGTAAAGTAAATTTAAGAACGACAAAAGTATCTTTAATACCTTAACTCAGTTTTACCGGTCAATTAAATGTTACGAACAAGTTATTAACAATTCCTTAATATAGCATTTCATTAAGCCATTGGGGTTGATATTTTTTTTAGCTACGGAAATTCTGATTAAACTTAAACTTAAACTCAATGAAGAAACTTGCTCTATATCTGATATTTGAAATTATTTTCCTTTCTGCCTCCGGTCAGGTTGACTTGTCATATTATCTCCCGGAAGGCGTTTCATACAATCCTCTGATCCCAAAGCCTGCTTCCATTATTGGTCATGAGGTCGGAGAATGGCATGTGAGCCACGATCGGCTTGTGAATTACATGCTGGCCCTCGACAAAGCTTCCGATAGAATTACACTGGAGGTAATCGGGCAGACTTTTGAGGCAAGACCGCTGCTCCTCCTGACTATTACGGCTCCAAAAAACCATCAGAACATTGAAACAATCCGACAACAACATTTGCTGATTTCTGATCCCTCAAAGTCATCCACAGTTGATCTAAAGCGCATGCCTGCTGTCTATTACCTGGGATGTAGCATTCATGGCAATGAGCCCAGTGGTGCGAATGCAGGCCTTGTGATGGCGTATCACCTGGCGGCTGCACAAGGTCCTGAAATTGAGAAATACCTAGAGAACACGGTTATCCTCTTTGACCCCAGCTTCAACCCAGACGGGCTTACCCGTTTTTCCACCTGGGCCAATTCGCGCAAAAGCAAACTCATTTCGCCGGACCCCAATGATATGGAACACAACGAAACCTGGCCGGGCGGACGCTATAATCATTACTGGTTTGACTTAAACCGAGACTGGTTGGTAGGTCAAATGCCCGAATCACAAGGAAGAATAAAAAAATTTCAGCAATGGAGGCCCAATGTGCTTACGGATCATCACGAACAAGGAACCAATGCCACTTTCTTCTTCATGCCTGGTGAGCCAACCCGTGTCCATCCTCTTACGCCCGACAAGAACCAGGTACTTACCCGAAAGATGGGTGAGTATCACGCGAAGGCACTGGATCAAATCGGGTCACTCTACTTCACACAGGAAGGCTATGATGACTTTTATTATGGCAAAGGTTCTACCTATCCGGATGCGCTTGGGGCCATTGGAATTCTTTTCGAGCAAGCAAGTTCGCGCGGCCACGCACAGGAAAGCTCCAATGGAATTCTCAGATTTCCTTTCACCATCCGCAACCATTTCGTTACGATGCTCAGCTCGCTGAAAGCCGTCAATGAACTGCGGGAAGAATTGCTGAACTACCAACGTGATTTTTATAAAAGCAGTCTGACGGAAGCCGCGAAAGATCCTGTGAATGGATATGTTTTTGGATCAAAAGACAAGGCCAAAGTATTTCATCTTGGCGAAATCCTGGCACGTCAGCAAATCGAGTTTTATAAACCAGCTGCTTCTACTTCCATCAACGGAAAAAATTTCGATGTGGAATCAAGCTACGTGGTGCCCTTCAATCAATCTCAATATCGTTTGATAAAAGCGATGTTTGGAAAAATGACCCAATTCAAAGACAGTCTGTTCTACGATATCTCGAGCTGGACATTGCCGCTGGCTTTTGGTGTTGATTATGAAGAACTAAAAACACCTACTGTCATCGGTGAAAAAGTGACACAAGTTAATATGCCAGTGGGAAAAATGATTGGTGAAAAAAGCAACTATGCTTATGTATTTGAAACTTATGGCTACTATTCACCCCGAGCGATTTACCGGCTTGTAAGTCATGGTATTCGCACCAAGGTTTCAACAGATCCGTTCTTTCATCCCTCGGGCAAAAAATTTGAACCAGGCTCCATTATGGTCTCGCTGGAAAATCAAGATAAGAATCCGGACCAGATTGAAGTTTATCTCCGCGAAATTGCTGAGAAAGATGGCATTGACGTTTATGCTTTCAATACAGGACTCGATTATCGAGGTGTAAGCCTGGGAAGCAGTACGTTTCAAGTGCTAAGGAAACCAGAGATTGCGATGTTGGTGGATGGCGGTAGTGGACTCACCGGTGTCACGGCCACCGATGCGGGTGAAATCTGGCATCTTCTTGATCAGCGGTTCAACATTCCTGTCACCTGCATGCCCGTTGCGACATTCAACGCAGCCAATCTCAATCGCTACACCACTATAATCTTCCCTGCCGGCACCTACAACTCCATCAGTGAGGGAGCAAAAGAAAAATTGAAAGCCTGGACGCAAAACGGAGGTGTCGTGATAGGTTTTGAAAATGCACTCAACTGGTTCACGACTGCCGGCCTCGGAAAATTTGATATGAAAAAAGACGAGGAAAAAGATAAGAAGGAGCCTGCCAAACCAAAACCCTATGCAGACCTGGATGAAGCCACGCGGGCGCAAGAAACCAGCGGGGCCATTTTCGAAGCAGATGTAGATCTTACGCATCCACTCTTGTATGGTTACTACAGTCCTAAAATGCCGATGTTCAAATCAAATAATCTTTTCATGGAAAAGGCTAAAGGCGCTTACGCGAATCCCCTTACCTACGGATCATCTCCATTGCTGAGCGGGTACATGTCCAAAGTGAATTATCCTAAAATGAAAAATACTTCAGGCATTGGCGTCTCTGCTTTGGGAAGAGGACGCGTGATCGGCTTTACTGAAGATCTTGCTTTTCGTGCGTTCTGGTTTGGCACCAATAAAATGCTGATGAATGCAGTGTATTATGGTGGTTTCCTAAGTGCAGAAAGTGCACGGTGATATTGTGTGAGGACTGAATCCAAGTCAAAGGCGGGATTTGTAAGTCTTGGGTTGACAAATTCCTTGGGGTGTCTTCGCGGCTTTTTGATGTCTCAGCAAAAATACCGCGATCTGCAAGCGAATAAAATGTGATGAATGAGAAGTCGTTTTTCATTTCGTTTTATAGGGATTGTTTTTTCATAGTTAAATTCGAAGATCGCGGCACCTGAGACGGCGCCAAGATCCAACTAATTAGAACTTTGGTAATGAAAAACAAAACCCTCTCCAGCGTCATTCTCTGGTCGGTGATCTCGGCAGCCTTCATTGGGCCTGGCACCGTGACCACCGCGGCGGCAGCCGGGTCTGCTTATCAATTGGATCTGTTATGGGCGGTGACCTTTGCCACGATTGCGTGCATTCTCCTCCAGGAAGTTTCGGGGAGGCTTACCATCGTCAGCGGGCTCACCATGGGAGAAGCACTGACAAAGAAATACGGAACTCAAAAAAGCACATGGCTGAAATTCTTCTTAGGAGGGCCTGTCATTTTTGGGTGTGCTGCATACGAGGCAGGTAATATTCTAGGGGCGGTGTCAGGAATGAATCTGCTCACTTCTGTTGATACGAAAATCCTCACCGTTCTAATCACATTGATTTCATTCATTATCCTTTGGACAGGCAGAAGAAATGCCATCGGCTGGCTTATGACATTTCTTGTCGCCATGATGGGTGTTGCTTTCTTTGCCTTAGCTGCCGAACGACCCTTTTCCGGCTTCGATTATCTCGCGGCTTCAATGATACCGGTGGTTCCATCCGGTTCAGAGCTCTTGACACTTGGGTTGGTGGGCACGACCATCGTTCCATACAACGTTTTTCTTGGTTCGGGTATCAGCAAAGGCCAAACGGTACCACTGATGCGCATCGGCCTGACACTTTCCGTGATTATTGGCGGACTGATCACTGCAGCCATACTTGTGGCTGGTACCGCTGTGAAATCTTTCTCAAGCTATACTGACTTGGCTCAAGCGCTGACAGAAAGCATTGGTCCTTTGGGGGGACTGGCACTGGGCGTTGGACTTTTTGCTGCCGGATTTTCTTCTGCCATCACATCGCCCTATGCCGCCTCCATCATTGTCTCCTCTGTGTTTGATGGGGGTAATAAATCGCAGCGCATCACCTGGATTTTGGTGCTTGCTACTGGTTTTGTATTTGGAATCAGCGGAATCAGGCCCATTCCGGTCATCCTTGCAGTGCAAGCATTGAATGGGTTGGTACTTCCTTTGCTTACGGCCTATCTTATTTTGCTTATCAACGACCCACTTATTATACCTTCCGGGCGCCAGCACTCTAATGTTTACAATGCTGTGCTAATCTCAATTTTTGGGACCGTGTCCTTCATGGGATTAAACAATATTGACAAATCTGTTTCCTCCTGGCTGCACCTTTCTTCGGGACATTTTGTGGCAATGGTGGCAGTGTCGGCACTGCTGACGGCTTACTTAAGTTTTAGAATATTTACACCATCCCAAAAGGCGGAGTAAAATTCTTTATAATAGCTTCAGGAGGTTTGCTTAAGGCTTGGCCGATGGCACCACAGAAATATTTTCCAGCTCTATTCGGCTCAATTCTTCCATTTCACCTGTCTTGAATAGCGTTTCCACTGCTTCCAGTTTCATTCCTGGAGCTTTCGGTTTGTAATTGATGTAATCCTGAAACACAATCCCTTCTATGATCCTGGAATTGATTGCTTTTCGAAAACGAATATCCCGGCCATCACTTTCTTCATAAGAATAGGCCATGTAATCAACCGTAAAGTTTTTCTTATGGATCCAATAGTAAAATGCATCTTCATAGTCTTCCCCTCCTTCGGGCCCAAACGTGATCTCGATCTTGTAGTACGTCACTCCATCCAAGACGGTCGTACCCAATAACTTCTTATTAACAGAAGAATCGTTCAGGCCATAAGGCAGCAGAGCAAAGTAAAGGACTGAGTTTACGCTCGAAGAATACTTCCGTGCCATCGAATCAGGAATGGTCACAGCTTGCTTGTTTATTTCACGCCTGAAGCCTTCATTGAAAAGAAAATCATGGACCATCCTGGTTGAGTCTTTTGGGTCTTGAAAGACCCGCTCATAAGAAAATCTACCATCCTCACGTTGGGCAATGTAGTGCCGATCCCGAAAGTCAAACTCAATGCTAGTGGAGAGATATTTTTCTCCACCGTGTACAAGGATGCTTTTATCTACTATTTTCTGGACATCTGCTAAATCGGAAGAACAGGACATCAGGGAGAAAATGACCAAGGCAAAAATAAATCCCTGCCTGCAATACAGACAGGGAAATAGTAACAGGCTTCTTACTCTCACGCTACTACTTCATCAAAAGCTTTCACAAACTGTTTCATCTCATCCAGGGTACCAATGCTCACGCGGCACCATTCCTTCTCTTGGTAGTCCCACACCCGAATTTGGAAACCGCGCAAT
>JAYVRH010000650.1:0-3617 GCA_043776495.1 Cyclobacteriaceae bacterium | reverse complement strand
CGCCTCCTATGTTTCAAAAGGCCCCTTAGAGCAGATCTCATTTGAGTTGCCGTCAAATATATTTTTTCAAGAGGATAAATCAAATAAAACCAGACTCCGTTTGTTGAATTTTTACAAATCAAACTTACAACCTTACTCCAGAAGCTTATTCTTTTGAAAACATACAGTCTTTGCGTGAAAAAAATCAAAAGACATGCGAAATTCCGGTTATGATAAGTAAGATCTAAAATTCTTAGTGTGCCTCGTAGTTCAACGCACAGGTGTAAACTTGGTGACCATGATTCAAGCACCACAAATAAAAAGCAGAAATTAAATATTGAACATCCTACCAACCTTCAAAATTCCCATCACACTAAGGCTGTCGGTGATCTGACCTTCCAATACCATCTTAATGGCTTCTTCAAATGGAAGCTTCCATACTTTCATATCTGCTTCAGTGTCTTCAAGCTCCTTTGTTCCTTCTGTTAGCCCTTCTGCAAGGAAGACAAATCCTTCTTCGTCAGAAACAGAATTGGATAAGTGCGTCCGAAGAATTTGCGTCCAACGATCGGCAGACAGCCCTGTCTCTTCTTTCAACTCTCTTTTAGCTGAGTCAAGTACATTCACTGAAAGTGGCCCGCCACCTTCTGGTATTTCCCATGACCACTCATTTAAGGTGTATCGATGTTGGCCGACCAGCCAGGTATTCATGTTGTCATCCAATGGAATGATGCCGATGGCTTTATTCTTAAAGTGGACTTTGCCGTAGATGCCTGGCTTTCCTGCAGGATTAATCACCTGATATTCCGTAAGGTTGATCCAGGAGTTATCATATTTCTCTTCAGAGGAGTGTGTGGTCCAGCTCTTTTTGTTTTCGGTGCTCACATGTATTGAGGGTTAAGGCTTCAAAATTCAAAGTTTTGGACAAAAAACAACAATAATAATGGAACTTTGAAAAGCGAAATGTAAACTCGGACTTAATTCGAACGAATTGCTCAAATCATCATTCACTATAGATTTGATTGAGGCAGGTTGCGATGAAGTGGGTCGTGGCTGCCTTGCGGGACCTGTGGTGGCCGCGGCCGTGATTCTCCCTAAGAACTATCAACATGAATTGTTAAATGACTCTAAACAGCTTTCGAAGGACGCGCGGTTGAGCATTCGGGAAGATATTCTAAGGGAAGCGTTGGCATGGGCCGTCGCGGAAGTGAGCCACCTAGAAATCGATGAGATTAATATCCTAAATGCCTCGTTCAGGGCGATGCACCTCGCCATCGACCAATTGACTTTGAAGCCGCAGTTTTTGCTCATTGACGGCAACCGATTCAAGCCTTATGGGGATATGCCCTTCGAATGTATTGTGAAGGGAGATGCTTCATACCTTTCTATCGCCGCCGCTTCCGTGCTCGCCAAAACTTATCGGGATGAGCTCATGACCAAATTGTCACTTGAGTATCCCGGATACGGATGGAATTCGAATGTGGGTTATGCCACGGCAGAACACCGGGAAGGGATTATGAAATTGGGAATTACACCCTACCACCGGAAAAGTTTTCAGTTGCTTCCTTCTCAGCTGGAGTTATTTGATGAGGCTGAGCTTCAAAAATGAGAGTGGGTTTGTTACTAACTGGAGTTATGGATGTCCTTTGATTTTTTCACGCAAAGGCGCAAAGAACGCTAAGTAGAATGCAAAGATTTAATGGTTTGCGTAAGTCCAGTTACTAAGCCATACCGTGGGACCCAACTTCGCCGTTAGACATATTCTATTTTCATTGGCTCAGTTAGGATAAGGCAATAAGGTTAATAATTTTGCAGGATGGTTTGTTACTAAGGTAATGAGGTTGGGACCCAACTTCGATAATATTTGGAACTTAGGCCAGAATCTGCCAACACCTAAAACTCAATCGCAAACAGCATAATGTGTCTCATATTTCTCTTCTTAAATAATCATCCAAGATATAAGCTAATCATCGCAGCCAATCGTGATGAATTTTATCATCGCAAGACAGCGGCTGCCGATTTTTGGGAGGATCATCCTGAAGTTCTGGGAGGTCGTGATCTGGAGGCGAAAGGAACATGGATGGGGATGTCACGCAAAGGAAAAATCAGTTTGCTAACAAATTATCGTGATCCGATAAATATCAATCCCTTAGCCCCGTCACGAGGTCGTCTTGTATCTGATTACCTTGAGACGGACATCAGCGCCAATGATTATTTGAAGAAAATTGAAGTCGAGGGCACTCAATACAATGGGTTTAATCTGCTGGCAGGCACGGTAAATGATCTTTGGTATTTTTCAAATTATGCAAAAGGCATCGTTAAGATGGAGCGCGGCCTACATGGATTGAGCAATCACCTCCTCGACACACCCTGGCCCAAAGTATTGTGGGGTAAAGAAAAGATTCAGACGATCTTGCAGAAGCCATTCATACATCCCGATATGTTGTTTGATTTTCTCTATGATGGTCAACGTGCTCCCGATGATCAGCTTCCGGATACGGGCATCGGGATGGAACGTGAACGCACGCTTTCTTCCATGTTCATAAAATCCCCGAACTATGGCTCTCGCTGCTCCACCGCAGTGCTGGTCGATCAACAGAACAATGTACAGTTTGCTGAAAGAGTTTATGACCTTACCTCCTTTGAATTTTCTACAAAGACCTTTGAATTTAGAATTTAAGATACATGGCATTGCTTGTGCATGAAGAAAAGAGATAACAACATACCGGTATTATTGCAATTTACCCGGTGGATCTTCCCTAAGCTGGAACGGTGGGCACCATTTATTGCAGAGAGAATTTTCAGATTGGTATTCTATGTCCCAGTGAGCTACCGCGTTTCTGAAAAAGAAAGAGAAGCTGAAATGAGCTCCAATCAATTCATATTAGAAGTTGAAGGAAGAAAGATTCAATTCTATTCCTGGGGTGATAAGAGTTGGCCTTACGTCCTGTTTGTGCATGGGTGGGCTGGCAGAGCAACCCAATTCCGTAAATTCATTGAGCCACTTCATACTGCAGGCTTTCGTATGATAGGTTTCGACGGACCTGCGCATGGCAGGTCGGGTGGGACGGCAACCAACATTCGTGAATTTGAGACGGTGCTTCAGGAAATATTTCGTCAGTTGGGAAAACCTGCCGCGATGATTACTCATTCTTTTGGTGGAGCAGCAACTTTGTATTCAGCGATGCAAGGATTGCCCGTGAGAAAGCTCATTAACATTGCCAGTCCTTCGGTGGCAGATGAAATTCTCAAAACCTATTTGAGGGCGATCAATGGATCATGGCCTTCGGCGGAAAAATTTAAGAAATATGTTTTGAAACGAACCGGCAAGACATTTGAAGAGTTTACTTCGCTCCATGCGGTACAGCACCTTCCTCAGCCGATTGATTTGCTCATGATACAGGACGAAGAAGATCAGGATGTTTTTATGATCCATGCGCTTGAGTTACAAAAAATATACCCCTCTGCTAGACTTTTGAAAACCACCGGCCTGGGACATACTCGCATTCTGAAGGATGAGCAGGTGATTCAACAAGCAATTGAGTTCATCAAGCACGAATGATCCGATCTCTCCTCAGAGTCTACCGCCTCGGGGACTCTGAGCTGCACAGCAAATTTTATGGTAATTTTGAAGCCCT
>JAYVRH010000649.1:0-3620 GCA_043776495.1 Cyclobacteriaceae bacterium | reverse complement strand
GATGCACATTGCAACGCCGCCTGCAAAACATGAAATAGGAGTTCTATAGGAACGGTACACATTTAATCGTAAGACGCGCATATAATGCTCTCTTCTTGAGGTTGCATTATATCGGATGGGCCGAAGTCCTTCCTTAAAATATATAAACGAGCCTACGGCTCTTGACTAAAGTTTGAACAAAGCCAAAGTTCCGGAGGAACGATGCATATAGTAACGCCGCTTGCCTGCCGAAGGCGTCCGTAGGCAGGGACTTCAGTCCGGTGCTTGCAAAAAAACATGAAGTAGGAGTTCCGTAGGAACGGTGCACATATAATCGTAAGATGTGCAGAGCCTAAGGCTCTCTTCTTGAGGTTGCGTTATATCGGAGGGGCAGAAGTCCATCCTTAGAATATACAAACGAGCCTATAGCTCTGGGTTAATTTTTGTAACAAAGCCAAAGTTCCGTAGGAACGATGCGTATAGTAACGCCGGACTTCAGTCCGGTGCTTTCAAAAAAAAAGCAGGAGTTCCGTAGGAACGGTGCATATCATTCTACCGTTAGGACACAAGTTTAACGAAAATGATAACTCAATCTTGAGAAATCCAAAGGTTAGCTGCAAATCAAACCTTCTTACCTTAGTAACTCATGCACAACTACTAATCTAAACCTTATTACCTCATCTTCTAATGTTATCATAATAAGGTCGAGCCGACCCAAAGATGTGTACCAACGGTAGGCATATCACTCAGGGTTAATGATGATATAGTTGAGCAGCCATTTCCACCTGCGCATCTTCAACCAAGGCAAGTCCCGCTTCATTAATCTTCATTATTTTGATTCTCCGCATTTCATTGATCATCAGTGGATCATAGTGAGCGCGCACTCGAATGTAATTTTCGGTGAACCCATGCATCATTCCGTTTTCAATATCATTTTCGAAAAGCACTATGTGTTCTGAATCAATATTTTCTTCATAAAAAGACCTCCTCTTTTTCTCTGAGAGAATGTGCAGCATTTTTGATCGCTCGTGACGTATCTTCATTGGTACGACTTCAGCCATCGCAGCAGCCAGCGTGTTCTCACGTTCTGAATACGTAAAGACGTGCAGGTAGGAAATGTTCAATCCATTAAGGAAGTTGTACGTGTCGAGAAAATCATCGTGCGTTTCTCCCGGGAACCCAACAATCACATCCACCCCAATACATGCGTCCGGCAAGACTGATTTTATTTTTTGAACCCGTTCGACATAAAGTTCCCGCTGGTACCGTCTTCGCATCAACTTAAGGATCTTATTTGAGCCAGACTGTAAAGGCATATGGAAATGCGGAGCAAAGCGCCGGGAGGATGCCACAAATTCAATGATGTCATTCGTCAAAAGATTGGGCTCAATGGATGAAACGCGAAACCGCTCAATCCCATTAACTTCATCCAGCGCTTTCACTAAATCGATCAGTCGCTCTTTTCTTTCACCATTTTGTATCCCGAAGTCGCCGGTATTCACACCCGTCAAGACGATCTCCTTAACATTGGACTGGGCGATTTCCGTTGCCGTTTTTACAATATTCTTGAGTGTATCGCTTCTGCTACTGCCCCTTGCCAACGGGATGGTGCAGAAGCTGCAGGAATAGTCACATCCGTCCTGCACTTTGAGAAAAGTGCGGGTGCGATCGTAAAGTGAGTGTGACGTGTTAAAGACTGTGGCCTCTTTAATTTCTGAGGATAGGATTACAGCTTTGTGTGGCCTAACAAATCCATCCAGCAGTTCCACTATTCTGAATTTCTCCGAAGCGCCCAACACTGCATCTACACCAGGTATCTCTGATATCTCTTTAGGCTTAAGTTGCGCATAACAGCCAATGATTGCGACATAGGCATCCGGTGAGATGGCCCTGGCCTCACGTACAATCTTGTGGCATTTCTTATCTGCATTTTCAGTGACGGAACATGTATTGATAATGAAAATGTCAGGAGTATCCGTAAAATCAACCTTGCGATACCCTTTGTCTTCAAACTTTCTTGAGATGGTGGAAGTCTCTGAATAATTCAGTTTGCAGCCGAGGGTATAGAAAGCGACTTTTTTCATTGGAGGTGCAAAGATAGGAGAGTGCTGGATATTTCTGGAACGCAAAAATTAATGTGTGTAATAGAACAACTAATACTTATAATCTTAATAATTCAAAATCAAGGTGAGATGTCTTCGCGGCCCCGTCTCGGGTGCCGCGAACTTCCAATTTAACTATGAAATGTAAGTTGATAGAATTTGCAAAAAAGTGACAATGAACAGAATATAGGTGCTTTTGTGTTGAGATAATAGGTCGCGGTATTTTTGATGAAAAATACCGCGAAGACTTGCCAAAAGGATATCCATCCTCGAAATCTGAAATCCAAAGTTTTCCTAAGCCACCAACCTCCTATGATAATTCACCTGCCCCAGATGATAACCAAGATGTGCCGAAAGGTGAACCAGGAAATGAAGTGTATTCATAGGATGGCCGAAAACGTCTACCGGATAATCAGACAGAAGTTGTGCTTCTGTTAAGGATGGTAACGTTTCAGAAACTGCTTTCCTGGCGTGCGCAATCTCTTTCAATAGATTCTCACGGGATACATTCCGAGCCGCAAATTCATTGTCTCGATTTCTTATGTAGCCAGTATTTCCCAGTACGGCGCCGATGTAGTACTGTAGATTTCCACAGAGGTGGAGGCATAAATTACCGGCAGGGTTCTTGATTGATTTTTCAATCATCCACAGCGATTCCTCGCTGGTATAAAGAAGCAACTCGCTTTCGAGCTTATTCAAATCTCGCAACAGGATGGCAGTTAATGAGTCAAGCAGTTGATTTTTCATCTTATAATATCTTTTTCGATTGCTTTAATTTTTTCATCCAGATGACTCATGGCGAGTACAAAATTCTTAGGATCAGACAATCGGAGATTTACACTGATGTAAAATTTTATCTTCGGTTCAGTGCCACTGGGGCGCACCGATATTTTGCCACCCTCCCAGGTAAAGAATTGAAGCACATCCGACTTGGGAAACGGAAGGGTTGATATTCTTCCATTCAGAAGGCTTTTTTCCTCGCTGGTTTTGTAATCAAACGCACGAACTACTTTCTGTTTTGCGATGACATACGGTGGACGGCTTCGAAACTGCTCCATCATATATTGGATCTGCTGTTCACCTTCAGCTCCGGTACGGACCAGGTTAATCTGACTTTCCTTGTATAAGCCATAATCGCAGTACAATTTAACGAGCCACGAGTATAGACTCTGACCCTCGTCCTTTGCTGCAGCTGCCATCGCCGCAAAAAATGCGCAGGCGGACACAGCATCTTTATCACGAACAAAATCGCCTACCATATATCCATAGCTCTCTTCTCCCGCAGCAATGAATTTCTTTTTGCCATCATTTTCCCGAATAAGCTGAGCAACGTACTTAAATCCAGTGAGCGTATTGATACATTCAACCCCCATCTCCTCAGCCATTTTGTCTATTAGGTCTGTGGTTACAATTGTTTTTACGATGTAGGCATTTTTCTTATCCTTGTCTTTTAGGTTCTTGAGGATAAACCACATCATCAGACTCAACGCCTGGTTTCCGTTTAGTAGAAAGAATTCTCCTTCTGAGTTCTTGATCCCA
>JAYVRH010000648.1:0-3642 GCA_043776495.1 Cyclobacteriaceae bacterium | reverse complement strand
CCTTCAGGTTTTCCTGAAGAGGTTCATAATTATCATCTGACTTATTTTCTTCCACTACGGTCACCACCGTATCACGATTAACAAATCTTGTGATGTCGTCAATATGACCATCCGTATCATCACCAACAATCCCGTCACCCAACCAGAGGATTTGTTCTGCGCCATAATACTCCAGAAGATACGATTCGATCTGCTGCTGCGTCAAATGAGGATTGCGGTTTTTGTTTAGCAAGCAGGAGGTGGTAGTCAGAATTGTTCCAGCTCCATTAAAGTCGACGGAGCCACCTTCCATTACGATTCCTGGATTGAAAACCTTTAGTTTTTGGTCCTTGCCAATGCGGGTGGGTACCACATCATCCAGATCATAGGGAGGATATTTTTCTCCCCATGCATTATAACCCCAATCAACAATTGCTTTCGTTTTTTCTTTACGATTAACAAGATAGGCGGGCCCATGATCACGGCACCAGGCATCATTGGTGGGATTAAAATGGAATTGAATATTTGAGGTGTCAGCCCCTGCAAGGATTAAATATCTGGTTGCTTCGGCCTTCATTACTTCATCGGTGACATTGATATTTACTTTCTCCGATTGTGTCAGGAGTTTAACAAAGAATGAGTAGGCAGGATAGATCTGGTGAATTTTTCCAGGCCATGATGCTTCTTTGTGCGGCCAACTCAGCCAGGTCGCATCATGCTTTTCAAACTCTGCCGGAAAGTGATAGCCAAGCTGCTTTGGAGAATCCTTCATTTAGTTTTCATAAAATTTGAATAGATCTTAAATAGAGCAGAGCTAAACTTTATTCGCGCCCTTTGCCTACTGCCCTTGCCCGGTGCCTACTGGATGCTGCCTACTGAATTCAGCCTACTTCTCATCATCAAGGTATCTCTCAAGAATTGGCTGATATGAATCAATTCTTCGGTCCCTTAGAAATGGCCAGTGTGTGCGGTAACCATCACTCTTCTCCATGTCAAGTTCTTCCAGGTGCGTTATTTCCTGATCATGAGGAGCTTTGTAAAGCAATTTTCCGAAAGGGTTTGAAATAAAAGATCCTCCCCAGAACTTCATAGATCCTTCATTTCCTACACGATTCACGGAGACTACATAAACACCGTTGGCTATGGCATGAGATCTTTGTATCGTTTGCCATGCGTTGTATTGCTCTTCATTGGTGGCCTCATTCTGACTGACATCCCAACCAATGGCTGTGGGGTAAAATAGTATTTCGGCTCCCATCAGTGAGGTTATTCTCGCTGCCTCCGGATACCACTGGTCCCAACAAATTAGTATTCCTATCGTAGCGTACTTTGTTTTGAAAACCTTATAGCCAAGGTCGCCAGGAGTAAAGTAGAATTTTTCGTAGTAACCAGGGTCATCCGGGACGTGCATCTTGCGATACTTGCCGAGGTAGCTGCCATCTGCATCGATCACTGCAGTAGAGTTGTGATACAGCCCTTCAGCCCTTTTCTCGAAAAGAGAAGCAATGATCACGACCTTGTGCTCTTTTGCAAGAGGACTTAGAAAATCAATGGAAGGACCCGGAATGGATTCGGCAAGCTTAAAGTTGTCATGATCCTCGGTGTCACAGAAATACAGCGAGGTAAAGAGTTCCTGCAGGCAAATAATCTGCGCACCCTGTTTGGCGAGCTCAATGATTTTCGGCTTTACCTTTTCAAGGTTTTCTCTGGGTGTAGCACCACATGACATCTGTACGATTCCGACTTTTACTTTTCTTTCCACAGCTAAAAATTTCTGTAAATATAAATCCTTCCAGCCTAAATATGACTTATGGAGATTCTTCGATGATATTAAGTTTTTAGGCGTTGCAATCGATTGAAGTATTTCATTTTGACCGTTTCAATCCTTATTTTGCGGCCTTAATTCCGGGAAATAACCACACTATTATGACAACAGATCCTCAGTTATCCAAAAGCAGCTACCCGATGAAGCACGCTGAACTAGCAGATTGGGTGAAGCAAATGACCCTGATATGCAAGCCAACTGATGTGATGTGGTGCGATGGTTCAAAAGAAGAGTATGATAGATTGTGTGGGCGCCTGGTGGAGAAGGGAACGTTTATCAGATTGGATCCAAAGAAGAGACCCAATAGTTATGCCTGCTTTTCTGATCCCAGTGATGTGGCCCGCGTGGAAGACCGCACCTATATCTGTAGTCGTTGGAAAGAAGATGCGGGCCCCACCAATAATTGGGTCGATCCGAAAGAAATGAAACCCAGGCTGAAAGCACTTTTTGACGGGTGTATGAAAGGGAGAACGCTTTATGTTATCCCGTTCAGCATGGGGCCGGTGGGTTCACCACTTTCTCACATTGGCGTGCAATTAACCGATTCGGAATACGTGGTGGTGAATATGCATATCATGACTAGGGTTGGAAAGAAAGTGATGGATGTGCTGGGTACTCATGGCGAGTATGTGAAATGCCTTCACTCAGTAGGCGCTCCGCTGGAAGTGGGGCAGCAAGATAGCAAGTGGCCTACCAATCCTACCGTCAAATATATTGTTCATTATCCGGAAGACCGATCCATCGTTTCATATGGTTCTGGTTATGGTGGGAATGCGCTGTTGGGTAAAAAATGCTTTGCCCTTCGCATTGCATCCTCCATGGCTCGTGAAGAGGGATGGCTGGCAGAGCACATGCTAATCCTGGGCGTTGAAGATCCGGAAGGAGACAAGACTTACGTGGCAGCTGCTTTTCCGAGCGCTTGTGGCAAGACAAATTTTGCCATGCTAATTCCACCCAAAGAATTCGAGGGCTGGAAGATCACAACAGTGGGTGATGACATCGCCTGGATAAAGCCTGCTAAAGATGGAAAACTTTATGCCATCAACCCCGAAGCAGGATATTTTGGAGTGGCGCCGGGCACAAGCATGAAGTCGAATCCAAACGCGATGGCATCCATTTCCAAAAACACAATCTTCACCAATGTAGGAGTTACTCCGGATGGCGATGTGTGGTGGGAAGGGATGACCAAAGAACCGCCGAAGGATTTGACGGACTGGCGAGGGCAAAAATGGGACCCTGCGAGTGGCAAACCATGTGCTCATCCAAACGCGCGCTTCACTGCCCCGGCCTCACAGAATCCTGTGCTTGACCCTTCGTGGGAGGATAAAGGTGGTGTGCCGATAGGCGCTTTTATTTTTGGAGGAAGAAGGAGCAATACAATACCCCTCATCTATCAGGCGCATAACTGGAATTCTGGCGTATACCTTGCGGCAACCATGGGCTCCGAAACGACGGCTGCTGCCTTCGGTGAGGTGGGCAAAGTAAGGAGAGACCCTTTTGCCATGCTCCCATTCTGCGGCTATCACATGGGTGAATATTTTAATCACTGGCTTCAGTTCGGTCGCGATATTCCAAACCCTCCCAGAATTTTTGGCGTCAACTGGTTTAGGAAGGATGAAAAAGGTAATTTCCTGTGGCCTGGATTTAGTGAAAACACAAGGATACTAAAATGGGTGGTGCAGAAGATCAAAGGCAAATCCAATGCGGTAGAGAGCCCGATAGGATGGATGCCGCATTATGATGATATCGATTGGACAGGTTCCGATTTTACAAAACATCAATTTGATGCAATCATGGACGTCGATCGTGAAGCCTGGAAGGCCGAACTGTTGGGTCAC
>JAYVRH010000647.1:0-12790 GCA_043776495.1 Cyclobacteriaceae bacterium | reverse complement strand
TAGGAAATTTGGTCTTAGTTATTGAATCTAAATTAGAATCTGGGGTGACATGAATTTACTGAGTTTAACCCTTTGGATTGGGTGAACTGAGGGGTAGGACGACTTCTTCTTTATGCTTTATTTTGCGTAGATCATGTCAATAAAAGTTACAAACCTCACAAAAAAATATGGCCAACAAGTGGCCGTCGACGGTATATCATTTGTGGTGGAAGAAGGTGAAATTGTGGGATTTCTTGGCCCAAACGGTGCGGGCAAGTCTACCACAATGAAGATCATCACTGGTTATTTGCCTCCTACAAATGGCTCAGTCCTTGTGGCTGGTGAGAACGTGGTAGAGCATCCCATGAGGGTAAAGAGCCATACCGGGTATCTCCCGGAACACAATCCCCTTTATCTGGAAATGTACGTTCATGAGTATCTTAATTTTATGGCCGGCATCTACGGCTTGAAGTCATCTTTGAGGTCTTCCAGGATTTCGGACATGATACAGCTTTGCGGAATTACGGCTGAGCAAAACAAGAAAATCGGTATGCTCTCGAAAGGTTTTCGTCAACGGGTTGGACTTGCTCAGGCTCTCATTCACGATCCGAAAGTGCTGGTCCTGGACGAGCCAACTTCTGGTTTGGATCCGAACCAGTTGATTGAGATTCGGAAGCTTATTAAGACAGTAAGCAAAAGCAAAACGGTGCTTTTCTCTACTCACATTCTCCAGGAAGTGGTCGCACTGTGCGATCGTGTCATCGTCATCAACAAAGGCTCGGTGGTGGCGGACGATAGGTTAGACCATCTCTTGCAGGGAGGACAAAATTATTTGATCGTTGCCTTTGCCAATGAAATTACTGAACAGGAATTGCTTACCATTGATGGCGTAGAACATGTAAGTAAACTTGAAAACTTCCGCTTTCGCTTGAGACAATCTCATGACGTCGACGTCAGGTCACAGTTGGTCGCTTACGCAGTAGAAAAGAACCTTTCTTTAATTGAGTTAAAACAAGAAGAGGGATCTCTTGAATCTGTCTTCAGTCAACTTACACAAATGGAAGCAAAGCCTGAGATGCCATGATTGATATCTTCTTCAAGGAATTCAATGGCTTTCTCAATTCGCTGATCGGATATCTGGTCATTGGAGTGTTTTTGGTTACCATGGGCCTGCTTGTTTGGGTGTTTCCCGATACTTCTGTTCTCGACTACGGGTATGCCGACATGAGCACGCTCTTTTCTTTTGGGCCCTATTTTTTTATTTTTCTCGTTCCAGCCATCACCATGCGAAGCCTTGCGGAAGAAAAGAAAATGGGAACGCTTGAATTATTGATGACAAAGCCTTTGACAGAAGGCGATATCGTAGTGGGAAAATTCCTTGCTTCGTTTTGCCTTGTCATTATTTCCATGACACCCACGATTATTTATTATTTCACACTTTACCAGTTGGGAAATCCAATCGGAAATATTGATACGCCGGGCGTGGTAGGTTCTTTCGTTGGAATGATTTTACTCGGTGGTCTTTTTTGTTCGGTAGGAATTTTGGCTTCATCTTTTACTCCCAATCAGGTTGTTTCCTTTATCATATCCGCATTTCTATGTTTTATCTTCTATGTGGGATTTGATACTGCCGGTGCGTTGTTCAGCAGCGGCGAAAGTGTACTTTTTGTAAAACAGCTGGGAATCTTGTATCACTACGAATCGATGAGTAAGGGACTGATTGACAGTCGTGATCTTGTTTATTTTTTCAGCATGGTGGGCGTTATGCTCCTCTCCGCCAAAACAGTTTTATCCAGCCGATCATGGTGAGATGGAGCCAAAAGCAACTTGGTGACGTGTTATTATTACTCAATGGAATAGTATTGGCCATACTCCTCAACCAGTTGGCATCATTTTATTTCATAAGACTAGACCTGACGGATGAGAAACGCTACACGATCAAAGGGCCAACGAAAGAACTTTTACAAAAACTTGACGATGATGTATATGTGGAAGTCTACCTGGAAGGTGATTTGAATGCCGGCTTCAGGAGGTTAAGAAAGGCAATCGAGGAGACGCTGGAAGAATTCAGGGTCTATTCCGATAATAAAATCCATTATGTTTTTAAGGACCCTGCCAGTGCCTCGGGTCAACAAGCTCAGCAGGAATTCATGGCTTCCCTTGCAACCAAGGGCATTCAGCCTCTGGATGTGATCGATAACAAGAATGGAAAGAGAACGCAAAAGCGGGTGTTTCCAGGAGCCTTAATTTCCTATGGCGGTGCGGAGACCGGTGTGATGCTTTTGAAAGGTAAGACCGCGCTACGTTCGGAGGAAGTATTGAATCAATCCATTGAAGGACTTGAATATGAATTGGCAAACTCGATAAACAAGTTATTTAATCCTGACAGAAGGAGAATTGGTTTTGTCACCGGTCAGGGAGAGTTGGATAGTTTGCAAACAGCAAGCCTCAGCAATAGTTTACTGGAGTCATATGATGTTTTTAAAACTAAGCTTGATGGAAAAAAATCCCTGAATCAATATGATGTGATGATCGTGGCAAAGCCCACAAGTCCATTTTCAGAGGCCGCCAAATACAGACTTGATCAATATCTGCTTGGCGGCGGCAGACTATTGCTATTGATCGATCAGTTGGAAGCCAATATGGACAGCGCATCAGGCAAGAGTTATTTTGCGTTGCCTTACCAGCTTGGACTGGATGATCTGCTGTTTCATTATGGTGTGCGAATCAATCAGGATATTGTTCAGGACCTTGTATCGCTTCGGGTTCCAGTGATCACAGGCAATGTGAATGGCAAACCGCAAATGACTCCCCTTGAGTGGCCATTCTTTCCGTTAGTCAATCATTATGCAGATCATCCGATCACCCGGAATCTGGACGCCAGTTTTCTGAAGATTGGGAGTAGCATCGATTCTGTAAAGGCGATCGGAATAAGAAAGACCCCTCTTCTGCTTTCCTCCATTCATTCCCGCAAGGTGATGGCACCTGTCAAAATAAACGTCGATGACCTTCGTAAAGAACTTAATCCGGCCAATTTTTCAAGAGGGCCTTTTGTTTCCGGTTACTTATTGGAAGGAAAATTTTCATCCCTGTATACCAACCGGTTTTTACCGGAAGGCATTGACTCAAGTGGGTTTAGATCGGTCGGTGTTTCTTCTAAATTAATTATTGTTGCAGATGGAGACATGGCAAGGAATGAGATCAGCCTCCAGACAGGCCAACCTCAAGCCCTTGGTTTTGATCGCTTTTCAGGTTACACGTTTGCAAATCAGGAACTGATTTTGAACATGGTTGCCTTTCTCGCAGATGAAGGTGGTGTGATCAACGCCCGGAACAAACAAGTAAAAATCCGTCCACTTGACAAAGAGAGGATCAAGAATGAGAGGCTTTTCTGGCAGGCAATTAATCTGTTTTTTCCCCTCATGGTGATGATGATTTTCGCAGTACTGAAAATCTATTTCACAAAGAAGAAATATGGCAGTTTTGGTTTGGCATCGTATGTGAAAGATCATAAAGACTAGACTAGCAGATGCAGCAGGACAAGAATAAATATTTAGCCTTTACACTAGGTCTCATGATGGTGAGTTCAGGCATTCTTTTCTTCCTGAATTCTAAAGAAGCTAAACCCGAAATTGATCAGAACCTTTTCAAAATTTCCGAGTCTGAAAAAATTGATCAGGTGACATTGGGTTCGCCCAAGATACAGGTCAATTTGAAATACGATGGTAGTCGATGGCGGGTGAATGAAAAATGGGAGGCAGACCCCAAGATGATCACACTTCTTTTTGCAACACTTCAGCAAGCAGTACCAAAAAGGCCTGTAGCGGCTTCGATGACAGATTCTGTCACTCAATGGTTGTCCAGGCAGGGTACCCAAATATCACTTATAGAAAATGGAATCCCGAAGATGAATTTCCTTGCGGGAGGGAACGCAATGAAGACGGAGACCTGGTTTCTAAAAGAGGGTGACCTAAATCCATACTTGATGAACATTCCAGGATATCGGGTCTATGTGGCGGGAGTCCTGGAACTGGACGAAAACGGGTGGCGAAGTAAAAGAATTTTTGATTTCAGATGGCGAAACTTCAAATCGCTGACATCCACGTATCCGAAGGAGCCAAAGCAAAGTTTTGAAATTGAGTTGAAAGACCACTACTTTGGAATCAAGGACCTTACCGCGGTTGACACCACCAGGATCAATGACTATTTGGATGCGGTCTCGCTGCTTTTTGCATCGAAATTTATTTCTCGGGGCCAGCCTCAAATTGATAGCCTTGTTGGCACGAAACCAGCGGTGCGGATTGAAATAAAAGATATTACCAGCCGGGTGTACATCCTGGAGTTGTTTACCGCCCGGAAGGGCGACAATGAGGTCTATGGCCGTTTGGCAGATGGGCAGATCGTGGCGCTGGCGAACAGCAAGATTGCTGAAATTGTGAGGAGGAAGGACTATTTCCTCCCTGTTCGACCTTAAGGCTCATTTTTCAAAACCCAATTTCTTCCTAACTTAGCGCATCACAACCATAACCACTGATTCATGAAGTTCATCGTTAACTCCAGCTACCTGCTGAAGCAACTTTCTTATATCAACGGGGTGATCACCACCAACCCGGTCGTTCCAATCCTGGAGAATTTTCTCTTTGAAATAGATAAAAACCATTTGACGGTGACGGCCTCTGACCTGCAAACCTCGATGATCACTGAGATTACCGTAGAGTCAAAGGAGAAGGGCAACATCGCGGTCCCTGCAAGGATTCTCCTCGACACACTCAAAAACCTTCCCGATCAGCCTGTTACGTTCTCGATCGATGAATCTACCTACAGCATTGAACTAAGTTCTGACAATGGCCGATATAAACTTTCTGGCGAAAATGCCACTGATTTTCCGAAGGTGCCCTCTGTGAGCCATGACTTTTCAGCCTCGATTTCATCTGAGGTACTGGCTCGTGCCATTAGCAACACCATTTTCTCAACCAGCAATGACGAGCTTCGCCCTGCTATGACAGGCGTGTATGTTAACCTCGGCGAAAAGAACACGACTTTTGTTTCTACCGATGGACATCGTCTTGTTCGATACCGAAGGACGGATGTCAAATCGGATAGCGGGCACACCATTATCATACCTCGCAAAGCACTGAACTTATTGAAATCGACGCTCCCTTCTGAAAATACAGATGTGTCCATTGACTTTAATACTTCCAATGCTTTTTTCAAATTCGGCACCATTCGAATGATATGCCGGTTGATTGACGAGCGGTTTCCGGATTATGAAAATGTGATCCCATCCTCCAGCACCATTAAGATGACGATTAGCCGGGGAGATTTCCTCAGTTCACTCAAACGTATTTCCATTTATGCCAATAAGACAACACACCAGGTGCGATTGAAGATCACGGGCAGTGAGCTTCAGGTATCTGCGGAGGATTTGGATTTCTCCAATGAAGCCAACGAGCGCCTGTCATGTGAGCATGAAGGTGAAGATATTGAGATCGGCTTCAATGCCCGTTTTATGATTGAGATGTTGAGCAATCTCGATACAGACCAAATAAAGCTAAACATGTCGGCACCCAACAAAGCTGGAGTGATTCTGCCTGTAGAAAAAGATAAAAATGAAGATATACTGATGCTGGTGATGCCGGTGATGCTGAACCAGTATGTTTGATACTTGTGTTTCCTTAACCTAAACCTTTATGGTGATGCAGGGACCCCGATTTATCGGGGTTTTTCTTTTAGATACAAATTTTACTTGATGGTGGAGAAGTCAAAGGATGTTTCCAGGAACTTCGTGGTGAACTTACCGGAACGAAAAATGGTGTTGTCCATCAGTGCAAGGTGGAAGGGTATGGTGGTCTTGACCCCTTCAATCACAAATTCGCTTAATGCCCTCTTCATTCTTGTGATTACTTCTTCACGTGATTGCCCGGTTGTAATGAGTTTGGCTATCATGGAGTCGTAATTGGGTGGTATTGTATAGCCGGCATATACATGACTGTCTACGCGAACCCCATGACCTCCCGGTAGATGGAGGTTAATAATTTTTCCTGGACAAGGTCTGAACCCATTGGCAGGATCTTCTGCATTGATGCGGCACTCCATGGCAAAAAGGTTGGGAAAATAATTTCGACCGGAGATGGGAACACCCGCAGCAACCTTTATCTGCTCTTTGATAAGATCAAAGTCCGTCACTTCTTCCGTGATTGGATGTTCCACTTGTATCCGGGTGTTCATCTCCATAAAATAGAAATCGCCATGCTTGTCTACTAAAAACTCGATGGTGCCAACACCCTCATAGTTGATGGATTTCGCACCTTTAATGGCCGCTTCTCCCATGCGTTCGCGCAATTCCTGGTTCACGATCGGCGATGGTGTTTCTTCTACCAATTTCTGGTGCCTGCGTTGGATAGAACAATCGCGCTCCGAAAGGTGACACGCTTTTCCATATTGATCTCCAACCAATTGAATTTCAATATGCCGAGGCTCTTCCACAAACTTTTCAAGGTAGAGTCCATCATTTCCAAAAGATGCGGCAGATTCCCGCTTTGCATCATCCCAGGCTTTCTTAAATTCGGATTCGTTGCCGATGATGCGCATTCCCTTACCGCCGCCACCTGCCGTAGCCTTCACGATCACAGGATACTTGATTTCCCTGGCAATCTTCATTCCTTCTTCGATTGAAGAGAGTAGTCCATCTGAACCCGGGATCACAGGCACGCCTGCTTTCTTCATCGTCTCTTTTGCCGTTGCCTTGTCACCCATAGATTGAATCATGGCGGGAGTAGGGCCAATGAACTTAATGCCGTACTCATGGCATATTGCTGAGAACTCAGCCCGTTCAGACAGGAAGCCGTAACCTGGATGAATGGCATCAGTATTGGTTATCTCTGCCGCAGAGATAATCCTGGGGATGTTCAAATAAGATTCTTTGCTGGGAGGACCCCCGATACAGACAGCCTCATCTGCAAAGCGAACATGTAGACTTTCCCGATCGGCGGTGGAATACACTGCAACGGTCTTAATGTCCATCTCCTTGCAGGTACGAATCACCCGCAGTGCAATTTCCCCACGATTGGCTATTAATATTTTCTTAAACACAATTGTTCAGTTTTGAAAGTAATAGGTCTCAGCCACTGCTATAAATGAAAATGGAAATCGAAATTAGTCAGGCTCCACCACAAACAGGAGCTGATCGTACTCCACCGGTGAAGAATTTTCTATCATGGCCTTCACTATTGTACCCGATACTTCAGATTCGATTTCATTGAAAAGTTTCATCGCCTCTATGATGCAGACTGTCTGTCCTTTAGAAACCTTGTCCCCTACGGAGATGAATGGAGGGGAGTCCTGATTTGCAGATCGGAAGAATGTGCCGATCATGGGAGACTTTATGTCGAGTGTTTTCTTTCCTGCCGTAACGGGTTTCTCCTGTTTTGGAGCAGCGGCCACTGGAACAGGTGCAGCTGCGGGTGCGGCTTGCATGGTCACCATGGGTGCTGAGGAAGACTTCATCACTTTCTGATCTGGCTCCCTCTTCACATGGAGCTTTAGCTCTTTGGTTTCAATGTTAACTTCATTCAGGCCTGATTGCGAGATGAAATCAATGAGGTCTCGTATTTCTGATGTTTTCATTTCCGGGTATTTTGATTTTGAGTCTTCCGACTTTCCATTTGACTGAGATTTGGATTTGACTTTTGGTCCTGTGCCCTTACTCATAAGTAACTATTTAACACGTTCGATGTATTCACCGGACTGTGTATCGATTTTAACGTTATCCCCTGTGTTGATAAAGAGTGGGACTCGAATTTCTGCCCCTGTCTCGATGGTGGCAGTTTTTAAAGTTCTCGTTGCTGTATCACCCTGTACACCGGGTTCGGTATAAGTTATGTTGACTACAACCTGCAAGGGTGCTTCAGCGGTAATCGCATTGGCGCCATTTTCAAAAGCAATTATCAATTTTACTCCTTCCTTAATGTATTTCACGGATGCGCCCAGCAATTCTTTGTCAAGATAGATTTGGTCAAAAGTATCATTGTCCATACACACGAGACTGCTGCCGTCAGCATACAGATATTGGTATTCTTTTGTTTCCACACGAAGTAAATCAACAGAGTCTCCCGGGCGAAAGCGATTTTCTGCGAGTTTTCCGTTGCGAAGGTTGCGCATTTTTACTTGATAGAAGGCCCGGAGGTTTCCAGGCGTGCGGTGCTGAAGCTCCTCGACCTGCATTATTTCACCATTATAGCGAATATAATTTCCTTTGCTTAGATCCGAGATGGTAGCCATAAAAAGCGAGTTGTGAAGTTACTAATGAATTAAATATTTGCAAGATGAATGTTGAAGGCCCTCAGTTGCTATTGTATGCCCATTTGACATAGATAGCGCCCCAGGTAAATCCTCCGCCAAAGGCAGCCATAAGGAGGTTATCGCCTTTCTTTAATTTTTTCTCATAATCCCAAAGTAATAGTGGAATAGTTCCTGCCGTGGTATTTCCATACTTCGCGATGTTCATCATGATTTTATCTTCTGTGATGCCTACACGGCTTGCTGCCGCATCAATGATCCGTTTGTTGGCCTGGTGCGGAACCAACCACTGAATGTCATTCGACTTTAAGTGATTGCGTTCTGCAATTTGTGCAGTTACGTCCGCCATGTTGGTGACCGCAAACTTATAAACAGCAGAGCCTTGCTGGTAGACCGAATGCAAGCGCTTGTCTATTGACTCATGGGAGGCCGGCATGCGGCTTCCTCCGGCTTTCATATGAAGGTAGCTCTCACCATTCCCATCGCTTTTGAGAATTGAATCCATCACCCCAACGTGTTCAGTGGTTGGCTCCAGAAGCACGCAACCAGCTCCATCACCGAAAATAATACAAGTTGTCCGATCTGTGTAGTCAAGGATAGCTGACATCTTATCGCCGCCAATGACAACCACTTTTTTGTACATGCCGGATTCGATGAAACTTGCGCCAGTAGTAAGCGCAAAAAGAAAACCAGAGCACGCCGCGCTCAAATCATAACTAAATGCATTCGTGGCACCGACCGCAGTGGCTACAATATTGGCTGTTGCTGGAAAGGTCATATCAGCAGTGACTGTCGCAAAAATCACCAGATCAATTTCTTTAGGGTCTATTTTTGTTTTCGCAATCATCTCCTTCACGGCAGCAATTCCCATGACGGATACGCCCTGGTTTTCACCTTTCAAGATTCGCCTCTCTTTGATTCCAGTCCTTGAGGTGATCCACTCATCGTTGGTCTCTACCATCGACTCCAACTCTTTATTGGTCAGAATGTAGTCCGGCACATAACCGCCTACCCCTGTAATCGCTGCTCGGATTTTATTCATGTTGTATCTAAAAAAACAAATGCCCGGCTGTATCCAGTCGGGCGTCAGGCTATTATTTCCGCTGATTTTTGCAATCAACAGGATAAAATGATTTGTTTGTAACCAAAGAAAGGAAGTGCATACTTGCTTACGCCAGCACTTCTTTCTCCATCACTATGTTACCCTTATAATATAATTTGCCTTCGTGCCAGAAGGCCCTATGTGGCAAGTGGTGTTCTCCAGTGGTTGGATCAATTGCAAATTGCTTCGGAATCGCCTTGTAATGGGTTCTTCTTTTGTCGCGGCGGGTCTTCGAGGTTTTTCGTTTGGGATTTGGCATAACAGTTTATTTTAATTTTTTTAATTTTTCCCATCGTGGATCAATGGCATCCTCTTCATTTTCACTCTTGTCAATTGGGGAAGAGTAAACCAATTGTATTTCACTTTCTTCCAGGTCATCATTCTGAAATTTCGGGTGGAGTCGCTTCATGGGTAAACTCACTCCAATCAATTCATATAAGTACTGTCCTATGTCAAGGCGGGTTTGCTCACGCGTAATCATCACAATCTCTTCACTAAGTTCTTTTTCTTCCTCGCCATATTTGAAGCGGATGGTGCGATCAATTTCCATCGGGTAATTAAAGGCCTCAAGACTTCTGTCACAGATCAGGTGCGCCGCACCTTGAATATGAAACAATCCCTCAATCATCGTCTCCCTCTTATCCAAGGTAATCTCCACTTTAAAATGACCACTTTCAAGCAGTGCAGTCCCATAAACCTTAAAAAACTCATCGTCAATTTCGTAATCAAAACGATGCGCTTTTTGGCTCAAACCAACAATGTTCACCTGAAAGTCCTTTGCCCGCATTGGCTCCAAAATAAGCGCGCAAATTTATCAGGATTTTCCGGATTCGGCCTGTATTTTCTTGATTAATGAGTGCATGTGCCCTTTTTTGGCAATAAATATAGGGTCTACGACCCTAACCACAGGTTTCAGAAATGTCAAGTCATCAAAAAATCCGCCATAACTTTCTTTTTCAATTCCTCAACCCCAGTCTTTTCAAAATTTTCCAGGAGGTAATCCACGACAGTTTTCCTGAATCCAAGCTTAATAGCGATATTCTTAGCAAAAATAGTCTCGCTCTCAAACACTTTCTGATCTGCAAATATCAGTTGTATGGAAGAAATCAAGTAATCGAGTTTTTGGGCCTGCGAAAGAGCACCAAGGCTCTCAATAGGCTCTGGATTTCGGATTAGCTCTGCAACGTCGTCCTCAAGAAAATTTCGTTCTCTGGCAATTTGGAAGATCATTTCCCGCTCTGACTTCGCAAAGTGCTTGTCTGCTTCCGCCAATTGGATGAGAATATTCAGTTTTTTTTTGGTGACAATATCCATCTTATACACCCCTAATTTAAGCAATCTTTCTTGTGATTCTTGGGTATCGGTAAGCTTGAATTTACTTATTGGTTGGTCACTTGAAGAGCTCTGTTCTTAATGATGTCAGTTGCCAGGAAAATAGCTTGGCGCAATGAGCTTTCATCTGCCTGATTTTTGCCAGCAATGGAGTAGGCCGTGCCGTGGTCTGGGGATGTTCTCACAGTAGGCAATCCAGCTGTAAAGTTGACTCCATTCTCAAAGGCTATATATTTAAATGGTACGAGCCCCTGGTCATGATACATCGATAAAATTCCATCAAATTTCTGATGCTGACCGGAACCGAAGAAGCCATCGGCCGGATAGGGACCAAAGATGAGTTTGCCTTTGCTTTTTAAGTCGTTGATCACCGGCTTGATCACGGTGTTCTCTTCCTCTCCAATCAAGCCCTCATCACCAGCATGAGGATTTAACCCCAGCACGGCAATTTTTGGCTTGCCAATCTGAAAGTCATTCTTCAACGATAACTCCATCAATCGTATTTTCAATTCAACGCGTTCCCGAGTGATGTACTTCGCTATGTCTTTTACGGGAACATGCTCTGTTACCAGTCCTACTTTTAAGGATTCACCCACCATCAACATGAGGCTTTCGGTAGCATCAAAGGTTTGGGTAAGATATTCCGTATGACCACGAAAAGGAAATTCATCGCTGTAGATCGTATTCTTGTCGATGGGGGCAGTAACAAAACCATCGATCAAACCCTCCTTCACCTCTTCGACCACTCTTTGCAGGCTCATCAACGCTGCCTTCCCGGATTCCCGCGCTGGCTGACCCGGGGTTATTTTGATTTCTTCTTCCCAGCAATTGACGACATTAATTGCTTTTGGAAAAAACTGCCCCTTGGACTTGACCTGGCTGTAATTGAATTCCTCCAGGTTCATCAGTTTCCGATAGTACGATAACACACGGGTAGATCCGTAAATCACCGGAGTGATGACATTTAATAAGCGAGGATCTGCCAATGCTTTAATGACTACTTCAGGGCCGATGCCATTGATGTCGCCTAACGTGATGCCTATTCGGGGCTTCTGGGGAGTTTGCGGTAAATTCATCTTCAGGTCGTTCCACGCCGTTAAGGAGCTGAACGCAATGCAAGTTAATGAAAGAAAAATAGGTTGGGATGGAATAACAGACCTTCAACAACTTAAACTTCCTTCCGATCATTTGTGAATAGATTTTTGCAACCACACAAGGTGATTCTTCCAAAATTCAATTAGTTTTCCTGTAATGGTACGTCCCAAAAAATTCTTAGGTCAACATTTTTTAAAGGACACCAATGTGGCTCGCAAGATTGTAGATGCATTAATACTCAATGACCATGATCATGCAATCGTCCTGGAGATCGGTCCTGGTATGGGTGTGCTGACACACCTTTTGATGTTAAAAGAAAACATCGATCTTCAGCTGGTTGAAATTGACTTTGAATCAGTAGCCTACCTGCGAAAGGAATTCCCGGAGTTGTCGGATAAGATTTTAGAAGCGGATTTTTTGAAGATGGATCTCAATAAAATATTCACCGGCCCGTTCAGCATCATTGGCAATTTCCCCTACAATATTTCATCACAGATTTTATTTAGGGTCCTCGAAGCGCGCGAGAAGGTTGATCAGGTGGTGTGCATGTTGCAAAAGGAAGTGGCTGATCGAATTTGCTCCAGCCATGGCAACAAAGTATATGGTATACTCAGTGTTTTGTTGCAGGCCTTTTATGATATCGAATATTTGTTTAAGGTTCCCCCTGGCGTATTTATTCCTCCTCCCAAAGTGATGTCCGCAGTGATCAGGTTGAAGCGAAACGACCGTAAACATTTGGATTGTGATGAGACACTTTTTCAATACGTTGTGAAACAGGCTTTTCAAAAGAGGAGGAAAACATTGCGCAACGCACTGAAACATCTAAATTTGCCCGGCCCAGTAATTGCCATGGAGATCATGGACAAGCGTCCTGAGCAATTATCGGTAGAAGATTTTATTTTTTTAATACGATCCATCCAACAAGGTGAAGCCGTTCGTTGAGTTTGAATTAACCAAGGAGTTTCGCGCCCGTTTTCAGGAAGC